>NZ_JBSGBF010000010.1:0-111867 GCF_053601115.1 Streptomyces sp. NPDC004788 | reverse complement strand
CAGTAGTGTGCTCTTCCGATGTGTCCCTTGTCCGGAGGGCCGATCGGCCGGTCAGCCCACCACCCGGTAGAGCGACTGGTTGTTCGGCCCCTTCGTCACGAAGCGCAGCGCCGGGTCCTTTCCGGAGAGCCCGCCCTCGGTCTGCCACTGCAGCACCCACTTCACGTGGTACCGGTGCAGGATGGCCAGCCGCTCGTCGCGCGGCGTGCCGGGCGCGAAGTACCGCTGCGTGTCGGTGATGCGCTGCCGCTCGTCCGGCAGGAACACGTCCGGATAGCCCGCCATGACGGTGTATCCGCCGTAGCCGGGCAGTTTCTGCGCCGTCCACGCGCCCGTCATGAAGACGTCGCCGTAGGCGGTGTACGGGGTGAGCCAGGCGTACGAGGTCTTCGCCGGCGCGGCGTCCCGGGTGACCGCGTTCGGCAGCGCGTCGTCACGGAAGACGAAGGTGAGGGCGCCCTTCTGACCCCAGGCGCCGACGGCGAGCGCCGCGGCGAGGAGGGTGCCGAAGGTGGCCCGCAGCAGCCGCCTGCCCCCTTCCACCGCGCAGAGGGCGGCCGCGATCTGCGCCGGGATGATCATGGCGGGCTCCGCCCGGCCCAGCGACCACTTGTGGAGGACGGCTCCGGCGCCGACCGTCAGAAGTCCCAGGACGAACCAGACGACCAGCGGGTCACGAAGGTCGCGCCGCAGGCGCACGGCGAGCGCGAGCACCCCGATCGGCAGCAGCGTGAAGCGCGCCGGCAACCGGCCGTACAGGTTCTCGTGGATCGACTCCAGGCCACCCACGCCGAAGAGATGGAAGAACGAGTAGTACGGCCACACCGCCAGGAGCAGGAGGCCGAACGCGAGGGCCGCGCCGAACCGTAGCCACACCGCCCTGGTGGGCCGGACTCGGAGCGAGGCGAGGAGGCCGAGCGCGCCGAAGGTGAAGACCACGCCCGAGAACTGGTGGCTGAGGGTCATCCCCGCCCACATCACGCCCAGGCCGAGGTACGCGGCCCAGGTCGACGTCCTGCGGTTGAGCGCCCGGTGGAGCAGGGCCAGGAAGTGGAAGCCGAGGCCGGTGGCGAACGTGCTGGGATAGGAGACGTTCAGGGCGAGGGACGTGAATCCGAGGAAGCCGCTCCACACCAGGACCTCCGTGCCCCAGAGGAAGAGCAGGCAGAGCACGGCCAGCGGCGGGGCCGCCCGGTGCGGGGTGAGGGTGCGGGTGAAGTGCCACACGCCGCTGAGCAGCAGGGTGAGGCCGATGGCGGCGGCGCACCGCAGCACGTCGAAGGTGCCGAGGTCGGTGGCCTTGGCGAACAGCGCGAGGAAGACCGTCCACGGCGAGTAGTACGGACTGTCCGTCGGGGAGTCGACCATCGGGTTCCCCGGGTGGACCAGGTCGTGCCGGAGCCGTTCGATCGTGGCGGCGTGCACGCCCAGGTCGCCGCGCCAGGGCAGCCTGACGACCATGAAGACGTAGGTGGCCGTCACCAGGAGCACCGCGCCGTTCAGCGCGGCGGTGAGGCGGTCCGCGCCGAGCGTGCGCCGCCGTGGGGGACGGCGGCGTCGCCGGGAGGGCGCGGGCCCGGCCGGTCGGGGGTCGAGGGCACTGGACGTGCCGAGGACGCTGGACATCAGAGGGGACGCTCCGCGCTCTTCGGGCTCTTCGGGCTCTTCAGCCGCCTCCGACGGAGCGGGCCCGGAGCTTCCACGGCATGGCGAGGGACTCCAGCTGGACCGCCGGGTTCATCTCGGACTCGCCGACCGTGCGGTCCTCGAAGTGGATCGGGACCTCCATCGCCTCGGGCAGCGCGACGGCCGTGGTGGTGGTCTGGTGTTCGCCTGTCACTGGGTCGTGCCTCACTGAGTTCGCTCGCACGCCTCTGCCGACGGCCTGCGCGCCGTCAGCCCGGGAGCTCACTCCCCCGCGCGAAGTGTCGTGGTGTCTTCCCCCCGCCGGCGGTGCGGTCCACTCGATCACAGAACTCACGAGGACTCGTTCGACTCACCGGCCCGGCCGCGTCACCTTCACACCGTTGCCGCACGGCAGCCCCCCGGCCGGCCCCCGCACACGAGAAGCGGCCCGAAAGCCCGAAAGGCAGGGCGAGACCGGGTGCCGGTCGAGGCCCCGACTATGCTCGGGCAGGCATTCCGCCCGACCTCGACTCCTCACTGGAGACCGCATGGCCCTCAAGATCACCGTGATCGGCACCGGCTACCTCGGCGCCACCCACGCCGCGGCCATGGCGGAGCTCGGCTTCGAGGTCCTCGGCCTCGACGTCGTGCCCGAGAAGATCGAGATGCTCGCGGGCGGGCGCGTCCCGATGTACGAGCCCGGCCTGGAGGAGCTGCTCGCGCGGCACGTCGCCGGGATCGAGGGATCCAGCGGGCGGCTGCGCTTCACGACCTCCTGGGAGGAGGCCGGCGCCTTCGGTGACGTCCACTTCGTCTGCGTGAACACTCCGCAGAAGCACGGCGAGTACGCGTGCGACATGTCGTACGTGGACGCCGCCTTCGCGTCCCTCGCCGGTGTCGTACGCGAGGGGGCGCTGGTCGTCGGCAAGTCGACCGTGCCGGTGGGCTCCGCGCAGCGGCTCGCCGCGCTGCTGCCGGAGGGCGTCGGACTGGCCTGGAACCCGGAGTTCCTGCGCGAGGGCTTCGCCGTGCAGGACACCCTGCACCCGGACCGGATCGTGGTCGGCGTGCCCGAGGGCACGGACGGCGAGCGGTACGAGAAGGTGCTGCGCGAGGTGTACGCGGGGCCGATCGCGGAGGGCTCGCCCTTCGTGGTGACGGACTACCCGACCGCCGAGCTCGTGAAGACCTCCGCGAACTCCTTCCTCGCCACGAAGATCTCCTTCATCAACGCGATGGCGGAGGTCTGCGAGGCCGCCGGCGGCGACGTCGCCAAGCTGGCCGAGGCGATCGGGCACGACGAGCGGATCGGCGACAAGTTCCTGCGGGCCGGGATCGGCTTCGGCGGCGGCTGCCTGCCCAAGGACATCCGGGCCTTCATGGCCCGGGCCGGCGAGCTGGGCGCCGACCAGGCGCTGACCTTCCTCCGCGAGATCGACTCCATCAACATGCGGCGCCGCGCGTCCATGGTCGAGATGGCCCGCGAGGCGCTCGGCGGCGGCTTCCTCGGCAAGCGGGTCGCGGTACTCGGCGCGACCTTCAAGCCCGACTCGGACGACGTCCGCGACTCGCCGGCGCTCAACGTCGCCGGCCAGATCCACCTCCAGGGCGGCCAGGTCACCGTCTACGACCCCAAGGGCATGCCCAACGCCCGGCGCCTCTTCCCGACGCTCGGCTACGCGGACTCGGCGCTCGACGCGGTGCGCGGCGCCGACGTCGTGCTCCACCTCACCGAATGGCGCGAGTTCCGCGACGCGCTCGACCCGGCCGCCCTGGCCGCGGTCGTCTCCTCCCCCGTCATCCTCGACGGCCGCAACGCGCTGGACCCGGCGCGGTGGCGCGAGGCGGGCTGGACGTACCGTGCGATGGGCCGACCGCGCGCCTGACGCCCGTCACTCACACCGCCGACAGCGGCGCCCCGCACCCGCGGGGCGCCGCTGTCGGCATCAGGCTGCCGTCCGCAGGCGGGACGCTCTCGCTCGGAACTCCGTTTCCCTCAGGACTCGCGTCGCGTTGGCGTGGGACAGCCCCACCAGGTCCTCGGCCGGCCAGGCGCGCCGCAACAACTCCGTGAAGAGGGGGGCGTAGCCGGTGGCGGGGGGTGTGGTGTGGGAGAGGGCCACGGCTCGCGGGCCCGCGAGGGTGCGGACGCGGTCGAGGGCGTCGGCCGTGGCGGACGCGTCCGGGGTGACCGGGACCATGCACACGCCGTCGTGCTCGCCGAGCAGGCGCAGCAGGTCGTCGGGCACGGCGTCCGGTTCCGCGCGGGTCATCAGGACCGGGGCGCGGCTGACCGCGAGGGTCTGGCGGACGGTGTCGGGGTCGGCGTCCGTGAGGTCCACGGTGAGGCCGAGCCGGTTCATCTCCCGTACCGCCTCGCGGGCGAAGCGGTCGTAGCGGGTCAGGTTGACCACCCGTACCCCGAGCGCGTGATACGCCCTGAGGGTCGCGAGCGAGCCGCCGACCGCGGCCCAGCTCACCGGTCCGAGCAGCACGGCGACGCGGCCGCAGTTGCGGGCGTGCTCCATCTCGGCGGTGCTGTGGGCGAGGCGCAGGTCCTCGGGGCAGGCCGCCACGAGCGCGCGGACCGCGTCGATCCGGCGCAGCGTGCCGAGCACGCCCTCGTCGGCGTCGACGCGCAGCGACCAGAGCTGAGCGCCCGTCTCGGCGGCGCGTGCCGGTGGCAGGTCCTCCGGATCGGGGTCGGCCACGAGGGGTGGTTCCGTGTGCCCCTCGACGACCGGCTGCGCCGCGAGCAGGGCGCGGGCCCGGGTGGACTCGTCGAGGGGCCGGGGATGTTCGGGGGTGTCGGCGTCGCCGGCGCCGTCGGCGTGGGCGACGGTGAAGGTCGTGGTGGTGGGATCGTCGAGCAGATCTGCCATGGGGGACTCAACTCCGTACTACTGAGGCAGTACACCAACCGTCCCACCCAGACGGGGCACGGGCGCGGCGGACTGAGCCGTCCGGGGGATGTCCGCGAGACGCGCCGAGGGCCCCGGCTCAGCCGGGGCCCTCGGTGACGTGCCGTCAGTTCGCTCAGGCCGTGAAGGAGTTGATCGTCGCCACCGACGGGCCGCGCAGCGCCCGCTGCTCCCGCGCCACCGCCTCCGCGTCCCGCAGCACCCGTACCGCGTTCGACCACGTCAGCTTCGCGAGGTCCGCACGCGACCAGCCGCGTACGAGCAGCTCCGCGATCAGGTTCGGGTAGCCGGCCACGTCGTCGAGGCCCGACGGGGTGAACGCCGTGCCGTCGTAGTCGCCGCCGATGCCGATGTGGTCGATGCCGGCGACCTCGCGCATGTGGTCGAGGTGGTCGGCGACCGTGGCGGCCGTGGCGATCGGGCGCGGGTTCTCCGCCTCGAAGGCGCGGTGCAGCGCCATCGCCGGGGCGGTCGTGTCGAGGTGGTGGAAGCCGTGCGCGCGCAGGTTCTCGTCGGCCCGGTTCGTCCACTCGACCGCCGCCGGGAGGATGAACTTCGGCACGAAGGTCGCCATCGCCACGCCGCCGTTGGCCGGCAGCCGCTCCAGGACGTCGTCCGGGATGTTGCGCGGGTGGGGGCAGACCGCGCGGGACGAGGAGTGCGAGAAGATCACCGGCGCGGCGGTGGTGTCGAGCGCGTCCCGCATCGTCGTCGCGGCGACGTGCGAGAGGTCGACCAGCATGCCGGTGCGGTTCATCTCGCGGACGACCTCGCGGCCGAAGGCGGTGAGCCCGCCGTGCCGCGGCTCGTCGGTGGCCGAGTCCGCCCAGTCGTTGTTCTCGTTGTGGGTGAGCGTCATGTACCGCACGCCCAGGGTGTGCAGGGCGCGCAGGGTGGCCAGCGAGTTGTTGATGGAGTGGCCGCCCTCGGCGCCCTTGAGGGAGGCGATCCGGCCCTCCGCTCGGGCCGCCTCCATGTCGTCGGCGGTCAGCGCGGGCGCGAGGTCGGCCCCGTACCGCGCGAGGAGCAGGTCGACGGCGTCGATCTGCTCCAGGGTGGCGCTCACCGCGTGGTCGCCGGCGAGGCCGCCGGGCACGTACACGGACCAGAACTGGGCGCCGACGCCGCCGGCCCGCAGCCGGGCGAGGTCGGTGTGCAGGGCGCCCGACTGGTCGCCGGCGATGTCGAGCCTGTCGAGGTCGTAGCCGCAGTGCTCGCGCAGCGCCCAGGGCAGGTCGTTGTGCCCGTCGACGACGGGGGCGGAGGCGAGGAGTTCCCGCGCCTCCGCGAGCCGGTCGGCGGCGGTCTCGCCGGCGCCGCTCACTGGGCGAACCCGAAGGACGCCGAGCCCTCGACCTTCTGCCGCAGCCGCTTGCCCTTCTCCGTGGCCTGGTCGTTGAGCTCCTGCTGGAACTCCTTCATGCGGGCGAGCAGTTCGGAGTCGTGCGCGGCGAGCATCCGGGCGGCGAGCAGGCCCGCGTTGCGGGCGCCGGCGACCGAGACGGTGGCGACCGGGACGCCGGCCGGCATCTGCACGATCGAGAGCAGCGAGTCCATGCCGTCGAGGTACTTCAGCGGCACCGGCACGCCGATGACGGGCAGCGGGGTGACGGAGGCGAGCATGCCCGGCAGGTGGGCCGCGCCGCCGGCGCCCGCGATGATCGCCTTGAGGCCGCGCTCGGCGGCCTCCTCGCCGTACGTGATCATCTCGCGCGGCATGCGGTGCGCGGAGAGCACGTTGACCTCGTAGGGGATCTCGAACTCGTCGAGGGCCTGTGCGGCGGCCTCCATGACGGTCCAGTCCGAGTCGGATCCCATCGCGATGCCGATGAGCGGGTTGCCGTCAGCCGGGTTACTCAACGATCGTCCCTCGCAGGTAGTCGGCGGCGTGGCGGGCGCGCTCCAGCACCTCGTCCAGGTCGTCGCCGTAGGTGTTGACGTGACCGACCTTACGGCCGGGCTTCACGTCCTTGCCGTACATGTGGATCTTCAGCTGCGGGTCGCGGGCCATGCAGTGCAGGTACGCGGAGTACATGTCCGGGAAGTCGCCGCCGAGGACGTTGCACATCACGGTCCACTTCGCGCGCGGGCGCGGGTCGCCCAGCGGCAGGTCCAGGACGGCCCGGACGTGGTTGGCGAACTGCGAGGTCACCGCGCCGTCCTGGCTCCAGTGGCCGGAGTTGTGCGGGCGCATGGCGAGCTCGTTGACGAGGATGCGGCCGTCGCGGGTCTCGAACAGCTCGACGGCCAGGTGGCCGACGACGTCCAGCTCCTTGGCGATGCGCAGCGCCAGCTCCTGGGCCTGCCCCGCGAGCTCGTCGGAGAGCTCGGGCGCGGGCGCGATCACGGTGTCGCAGACGCCGTCGACCTGACGGGACTCGACGACCGGGTACGCCACGGCCTGGCCGTGCGGCGAACGGACGATGTTCGCCGCCAGCTCGCGGGTGAAGTCGACCTTCTCCTCGGCGAGCACCGCCACGCCGGCCTTGAAGGCGTCGTGGGCGTCGGCCTCCGACCGGACGAACCAGACGCCCTTGCCGTCGTAGCCGCCGCGGACGGTCTTGAGGATGATCGGGAAACCCCCGCCCTCGGCGGCGAAGGCCGCCGCGTCGGCCGGGTCGGCCACGATGCGGTGCCGCGGGCTGGGCGCGCCGATCTCGTCGAGCTTCGCCCGCATCACCCCCTTGTCCTGGGCGTGCGCGAGGGCCGCGCGGCCGGGCCGGACGACGACGCCGTCCGCCTCCAGGGCCGCGAGGTGCTCCGCGGGCACGTGCTCGTGGTCGAAGGTGATCACGTCACAACCGCGCGCGAAGTCACGCAGCGTGTCCAGGTCGCGATAGTCGCCGATGACGACGTCGCTGACCACCTGGGCCGCCGAGTCCTGCGGGGTGTCACTGAGGAGCTTGAACCTGATGCCGAGCGGGATGCCAGCCTCGTGCGTCATACGAGCGAGCTGACCGCCGCCGACCATGCCGACTACCGGGAAAGTCACCCTCTTAGGGTATCCGCACAAGTGGCGGACCCTCGTCCGGCTGTGTTTTGTCACAGGTCGGGTGGGGTCGCCTACGGAACGCGCACGATCGCGGCCTTCCCGGGCGGGCGGGGGGTGGCGTGGTTAGCATGGCTTGGTTGACGCCGTCCGGCGTCGAGGGGTCAACGAACAGGACTGAGCCATCACGATGAGTGAACCCGGCGCGCTGCGCATGCGAGTGGACCGGCTCGTCCGCGAAGTCGCCAAGTTCGGGGTCGTCGGCGGACTTGGCGTCCTCGTGAACCTGGTGGTCTTCAACCTGGTCCGCCACCTCACCGGGCTTCCGGTGGTACGGGCGAGCATCATCGCCACGATCGTGGCGATCCTCTTCAACTACGTGGGGTTCCGCTACTTCACGTACCGCGACCGCGACAAGTCCGGTCGTACGAAGGAACTGATCCTCTTCCTGCTGTTCAGCGTCGTCGGCATGATCATCGAGAACGGCGTGCTGTTCGTGGCGACGTACGGCTTCGGCTGGGACAGCCCGCTGCAGAGCAACTTCTTCAAGTTCTCCGGCATCGGCGTCGCGACGCTCTTCCGCTTCTGGTCGTACCGCACCTGGGTCTTCAAGGCCCTGCCGGCGAAGGAGGCCGTGCAGACCGCCGAGTCCTTCCTGGAGCAGGCGCCGCGTCAGGCCACCCGCAAGCAGCCCGACCGCGTCTGATCACCTACAACCGATCACATGGAGCGCCCGGTCAGCGGACCGGGCGCTCCGGCTGGGTGCGGCTCCTGACCTCGCGGCTCAGGAAGAGCGCGAAGACCGGCGGCTGCTGCTGGAGCAGTTCCAGGCGGCCGCCGTCCGCCTCCGCGAGGTCGCGGGCCACCGCCAGGCCGATCCCGGTGGAGCTGCGGCCGCTGACCGCCCGCTCGAAGATCCGCGCGCCGAGGTCGGCGGGGACGCCGGGGCCCTCGTCGGTCACCTCGATCACCGACTGGTTGCCGGTGACGCGGGTGCGCAGGGCGACCGTGCCGCCGCCGTGCATGAGCGAGTTCTCGATGAGGGCGGCGAGGACCTGCGCCACCGCGCCGGGGGTGCCGACGGCCCGCATGCCCTGCTTGCCGGAGTGCACGATGGCGCGGCCCGCACTGCGGTAGGCCGGCCGCCACTCCGCCAGCTGCTGGGTGATGACCTCGTCGAGGTCGAAGGCGACCGCGGAGCCGGTCCGCGGGTCGCGCGAGTTCGTGAGCAGCCGCTCGACCACGTCCGTGAGCCGCTCGACCTGGGTGAGCGCGATCGTGGCCTCCTCCCGGACCGTCTCCAGGTCGTCGGCGACGGCGACCTCCTCCAGGCGCATGGAGAGCGCGGTGAGGGGCGTACGGAGCTGGTGGGAGGCGTCGGCGGCGAGCCGGCGCTCGGCGGTGAGCATCCGGGCGATCCGTTCGGCGGAGGCGTCGAGGACGTCCGCGACCCGGTCCAGCTCGGGCACTCCGTACCGCTTGTGGCGTGGGCGGGGGTCGCCGGAGCCGAGCCGCTCGGCGGTCTCGGCGAGGTCGGTGAGCGGCGAGGACAGCTTGTTGGCCTGCCGTACGGCGAGGAGCACGGCCGCCACGACGCAGAGCAGCGCCACCCCGCCGGTGGTCATGGTGGTGCTGAGGACCTCGGAGGTGATCGTGGAGCGGGACTCCTCGACCACCACCTGCTCGCCGCGCTCGCCCTCGGCGCGGCCGCGGAGCACGCTGCCGCCCGGCCGGACCCCGATCTCGATCGGCGGGCGGCCGGGGATGCTGATGTGCGCGTACCGCTTGGCGCCGCTCTGCTCGGCGAGGATGTCCGGGGTGACCGGCTCGCCGCCGATCAGCCGGCTGTCGACGATCGAGACGATCCGCAGCGCCTCGGAGTCCACGCTCTCCTGGGCGCCCTCGGTGATCGTGCGGGTCTCGACGATGACGAGGGCGCTGCCGAAGACGGCGATGACGACGAGCACCACGGCGAGCGTGGAGTTGATCAGACGGCGGCGCACCCCGTTACGTACCTTCGCTGTCAGTTCTTCTCGAAGCGGAAGCCCACGCCGCGGACGGTGGCGATGTACCGCGGGTTGGCCGCGTCGTCGCCGAGCTTTTTGCGCAGCCAGGAGATGTGCATGTCGAGGGTCTTGGTGGAGGACCACCAGGTGGTGTCCCAGACCTCGCGCATCAGCTGGTCGCGGGTGACGACCCGGCCCGCGTCCCGGACCAGGACCCGGAGCAGGTCGAACTCCTTGGCGGTGAGCTGGAGCTCCTCGTCGCCCATCCAGGCGCGGTGCGACTCGACGTCGATGCGCACGCCGTGGGTGGTGGGCGCGGTGGCCGGCTCGGTGGCGCCGCGCCGCAGCAGGGCCCGGACGCGGGCGAGCAGTTCGGCGAGGCGGAAGGGCTTGGTGACGTAGTCGTCGGCGCCGGCGTCGAGGCCGACGACCGTGTCGACCTCGTCGGCGCGGGCGGTGAGCACCAGGATGGGCACCGTGTGGCCCTCGGCGCGCAGCCGCCGGGCGACCTCCAGGCCGTCCATGCCGGGCAGACCGAGGTCGAGCACGACCAGGTCGACCCCGCCCTGGAGTCCGGCGTCGAGGGCGGTCGGGCCGTCCTCTCTGACCTCGACCTCGTATCCCTCCCGCCGCAGGGCGCGGGCCAGCGGTTCCGAGATGGAGGCGTCGTCCTCGGCGAGCAGTACACGGGTCATGAAGGTGATGGTAGTCCGCGCGGCGACGGTGCCGGGGCGTGATCCACAGCCCCGTCGCCCCGCTGTGCGCCTGGCATCCGCGACCCTATGGATCATGATGCCCAAGTGGCTTGGGACCTTCGAAAGGGCGAAGTTGGTTCCGTCAGGGCCTGTGATCCATCTCTCAAGTCCTTCCATACCGGGCAGTGTCGTGTCGTATGGTGGCGAGAGTTCTGTAGCGGTAATCGGGGACCTTTGGCCGTGTTGAGGCGCCAAGGGTCTCTTTTCTGCACAAGTCGCCGTCGGCGGTCTTGAGGACAGTGAATGACCTGTGGGCCGGGTCCGACGGCGCGATAGCGCGTCAAGGGCGTGGATCCCGGGGAGGTGCGACCGCACCTCGCCGGTGCCGGCCTCCCCCACCGGGCGCACCCCGCTCACGAAGCGCGCGTCCCGACAGAGCAAGGATCGACATGGCGTCCACCCTCGCCACGCCTTCTACCGGAACCTCTGGTTCCGGGAAGACGTTCTTCGGCCACCCCCGTGGTCTGGCCACCCTCTTCATGACCGAGATGTGGGAGCGCTTCTCCTACTACGGCATGCGCGCCCTCCTCGTCCTGTACCTGGTCTCCGGCGGCGCCGACGCCGCCACGGGCAGCCAGGGCGGCGGCCTCGCCATGACGGCCGCCACGGCCACGGCGATCTACTCCGTGTACGTGTCGATGGTCTACCTGATGGCCATGCCCGGTGGCTGGTTCGGTGACCGTGTGTGGGGTGCCCGCAAGACGGTCACCATCGCCGGCTTCGTGATCATGGCGGGTCACACCGCGCTCGCGATACCGGGCCAGGCGGCGTTCTTCGCCGGTCTCGCGCTCGTCGCCGTCGGCTCCGGTCTGCTGAAGGCCAACATCTCGACGATGGTGGGTCACCTCTACGACGGCCCGGACGACGCGCGCCGTGACGGTGGCTTCACGCTCTTCTACATCGGCATCAACCTCGGCGCCTTCCTCGCGCCGCTGGTCATCGGCACCGTCGGTGAGAGCTACAACTGGCACTTCGGCTTCCTGCTCGCCGCCATCGGCATGGCGATCGGCCTGGGCCAGTTCCTCCTCGGCACCAAGCACCTGAGCGAGAAGAGCAACCGGGTCCCGAACCCGCTCTCCGACGCCGAGCGCAAGGCCGTCATCGTCAAGGTCGCCGCCGTCGTCGCCGTCGCCGCCGTCTTCTACGCGGCCGTCGTCGCCCTCGGCATGTACACCCTGAACTGGGCCCTCGTCCCGATCACCCTGGCCGGTCTGCTCATCCCGATCGCCGTCCTGGTGCGCATCAAGCGCGACAAGGAGCTCGACAAGGCCGAGCAGTCGAAGGTCTCCGGCTACATCTGGTTCTTCGTGGCCGCCGCCGCCTTCTGGATGATCTACGACCAGGGTGGCTCGACCCTGTCCCTCTTCGCGGACAGCAAGACCAGCGACCACATCGGCCCGCTGAGCTTCCCGGCCACCTGGTTCCAGTCGCTCAACCCGCTCTTCGTCATGGCGCTGGCTCCGGTCTTCGCCTGGCTGTGGCTGTGGCTCGCCCGCCGCAACCAGGAGCCGAGCACCATCGTGAAGTTCTCGCTGGGTCTGCTGGGCATCGGCATCTCGTTCTTCGTCTTCCTCGCCCCGATCGGCCTGGCCACCGGCGACGCCAAGGTCAGCCCGATGTGGCTGGTCGGGATCTACATGATCCAGACCATCGCGGAGCTGTGCCTTTCGCCGGTCGGCCTCTCGGTCACCACGAAGATGGCGCCGCAGAAGTACTCCTCGCAGATGCTGGGTGTCTGGTTCCTCGCCGTCACCGCCGGTGACTGCACCACGGGTCTGCTCTCCCTCGCGGGCGTCGACCTGAACGGCACGGGCATCATCGCCCTGCAGGCCGCGGCCGCAAGCGCCGCCGCCGTCGCCGTGTTCATGTACCGCAAGAAGGTCAAGGCGCTCATGGGCGACGTCCACTGACGGACGTACCCGCCTGACGTACGTACGAAGGCCGCCGCACCGGGTTCGGTGCGGCGGCCTTCGCCGTTTCCGTACGTCGTCCCCCGTGCGTTCCTCCTAGCGGCGGAGCTTCGCCCACGGAGTGAACGTGAACACCGCGCCGCCCAGCAGGATCACCGTGCCGGCCACCAGCGCGAGGGCGCGCAGGGCGCCGTCGTCGCCGGCGCCGGTCTCGGCGAGGCCGCCGCCCGAGGAGCCGCCGGAACCGCCGGAGGCGGACGTGGAACCGCCGGAGGTGCCGGTGCCCCCGGAGGCGCCGCCCGCCTGCTTGCTCGTGTCCAGGGTCAGGGACGCCTGCACGGAGCCCTTGACCTCGCAGGGGATCACGATCGGCGAGCCGCCGAGCGAGACGCTGATGGTGAGCTTCCCGGGGCTCAGCGTGGACTTCCCGCTCGCGCCGGGCTTGTACGTGCCCGTCATGTCCGGCAGGTCGACGGGCTTGCCCGCCTCCAGCGGGGCGGGGTTGCCGGGCCCGGTGACCTTCACCGAACCGGAGTCGGCGCCGCCGAGCTTCACGTCCATGGAGGGCTTGAGGGCACCGGCGGGGAGGGCGGCGGGGCTGTTCATGACGCCCTTGGCCGTCCTGACGGTGAGGGCGTAGGAGCCGCCGCTCTTCTTGGCGTCGATGGTGACCTTGGAGCTGATGGAGGCCGGCCCGGGCGCCTGACAGGCGAACGTGACCGACACCTGCTTGCCGTGGAAGTCGGTCTGCCCGCCGCCCCCGCCGCCGGTGGAGCCGCCGGATGTGGTCGTGCCGCCGGAGGCGGACCCCCCGGACGTCGTGGTGCCGCCGGACGTCGTCGTACCGCCGGACGTGGTGCTCCCACCCGTACCGCCGCCGGAGGTCGTCGTGCCGCCACCGCCGGAGGAACCGGATCCGCCTGACGAGCCCCCGTCGGACACCTTGATCGTGGCGCCGACCGCGACCGTCTCCTTCGGCGAGCACTTGGTGTCCGTGGACATCGGCTTGGAGACGTTGATGTCGTACTTGTCGGGCGTCAGGGTCACGTCGCCCGCCTTGGTCAGCTTCAGCTTGCCCTTCATGTCCGGCAGGACCATCGGGCTGTTCTTCTTGATCGGCGGGTTCTGCCGCGGGCCCTCCATGGCCAGCGTGCCGCTCGCCGCGCCGCCGAGGTTGATCACCCCGGTCGGCTTCACGGTGTCCTTGTCCAGGTCGAGGATGTCCGGGTTCTTGGACGCGGCCTCGACCGTCTTCCAGACCACCTCCACCTCGTCGCCGACCTTGGCCTGCGCGGGCGCGGTGATCTGCACCCTGGTCGTGCCCTCCACCGGCGGCAGGCCGGAGATGGCGGGCGGGATGCACTCGGTCTTGTACGAGACCTCGGCGGCCAGCGCGGGGCTCGCGGTCAGCAGGATCCCCGCTCCGCCGAGCATCAGCGCGATCCCGGCCGCGATCGTCCTCCGTTGCGTGCTCACGACAGTTCCTTCCTCGTCGGGCTGTTCTCGGGCGGTGCGGACGGTGCGGACGGTGCGGCGTCGGGGGTGAACCAGGGCAGGGCCGCGGTCGGTACGGGTTCGGGCTCGGACGCGGGCGCGGGCGCGGAGGTTCGGTGGGCCCGCCGGGGGCGCCGGGCGCGACGCCGGGCGGGGGCCCGGGCCGCCTCCGGCCGGACCTTGTCGACGATCGCCATGCCGATGCGGAACAGGGCGGCCGGGACGACGAGCGCGAGCAGCAGCCAGAAGAGCACCACGCCCCACGGCCGCCCCACGCCCCACGGCTGTTCGACGAGCACCTTCCCGCCGTACCGCACCGAGACCTGGTAGTCGCCGTGCGCGCCGGCGGTGAGCTCGACGGGCAGCCGCACCAGGGCCTTCTGGCCGGGTGCGATCGTGCCGCGCCACTGCCGCTCGTCGTACTGCGGCGAGAAGACACCGTGGCTGCCGCCGACCTCGAAGACCGGGTCCTTGACGGTGGTCTGGCCGAGGTTGCCGAGGGTGACGACGACCTCGCGGCGGGCGGGCGCGCCGAACCAGACGAGGACGCCACTGGAGCCTTCGAGCCGGGCCGAGGTGAGCGGCACGAGCCGACCGCTGCCGGTGGCCTCCGGCAGCGGGGCGGTCGGGTGCCCGGCGACGGTGAAGGCGACGTCGACGGCGTCCTGCTGCCCGGTGACCCCGGCGACGTGCACCACGCAGGGGCAGGGCCTGGGCGGTTCGGCGACCGGCACTTTCTGGCTGAAGGTGCCCTTGGCGTCGACGGTGGCGGCGCGCCCGTCGGTGTTGGCGCAGGAGTTGGTGCCGCCGATGACGCCCCTGCCGGGCGCGGACTGGCCGCAGACCAGCAGCATCAGCAGGGCGCCGGGCTTCCAGCCGGAGCCGCTGACGGTGATCTCGCCGCCCTTGCCGCCCTCGCTCTGCGAGAGCGCGGCCGTCGGGCCGGGTGCGGCGGTCGCGGGCGCGGGCGCGAGCACGGTCGGCGACAGCGCGAGGAGCACGAGGAGCGCGAGGAGCAGTACGGAGGGCGGCGCCGTACGCGGGTGGGTCATCGTCGTCTCCTCCGGATCGCGTACGTCGTGGCCGCGCCCGCCGCCGCGAGGAGGACGGCCGCCGCGCCGCCGAGGCCCGCCGGGGAGGCGAAGGAGGCGTCCGCGCGGGCGGTCGCGGGGGCCGCGTCGGGCGCGCCGGCGGTCAGCCGGACGGTGACCGAGTCGAGCGCGGGCGGGTCGGGCCAGGGCTCGGTGCGGGTGGCGCGCTCGCCGGGGCGCAGGACGAGCGGGAGCGGGCGCTCGGGGCGGTCGAGGACGGTGCCGAGGACGCCGTCGGCGTGCACGGCGAGGCGCGGGGCGAGGACGGTGTTGCCGCGGTTGACCAGGGTGTAGCGGATGCCGCGTGACCGGTCGACCGTCACGTCCTCGACGGTGAGCGCGGCGAGGCACGGCCCGCTGACCCTGAGGTGGAGCGGGACGACCGCCGCGCGGCCGGCGGCCTCGGCCCGTACCGCGCCTCTGCGCTCCCCGGGCGGGGTGTCGGCCGCGACGGTGACGGCGAAGGGCACGTCGGCGCGGGTCCGGGCGGGCACGGTCACGGTGCGGGCGGCGAAGGCGACGGGCGCGCCCTGGGCGGTGAGCCGTACGGTGAGCGGCCCGGAGGTGCGGTTCGTGACGGACAGGGTGTCCTGGAGGACGCTGCCGGGGGCGCCCTCCAGATAGACGTACGGGCGGCCGGCGGCGGGCGTCGCCGTCCAGGCCTCGGCGGCGCGGGGCGGCGGGGCGGCCGCGAGCACGCCGAGGACCGCGACGGCCCCGAGCCCCGCCCGTACCGCCTGCCCCGCCCGTACCGCGTGCCCCGCCCGCCCTGCCTGCCCCGCCTGCCCTGCCCGTACCGCCCGTGCCGCCCGCCCTGCCCGTACCGCCCGTGCCTCCCGTACCGCCCGCCCTGCCCGTACCGCCTGCACCGCCCGCACCGCCCGCATCAGCGCGCCGTACGCCGGGTGAGCCAGAGCACCCCGGCCGCGCCGGTCAGCAGCACGGTGCCGCCGAGGGTGCCGAGCGCGACGGCGGAGTCGAGCGGCCCGGTCTTGGGCAGTTGCCCGCCGGAGCCGCCACCGGAGTCCGTACCGCCGGAGCCGCCGCCGCTGGACCCGCCGTCGGACCCGCCGGAGCCGCCCGCGGCGGTGACGTCCAGCTCCAGGGACGGCTTGGGGCTGTTGGTCGGCTTGCAGACGGCGGCGTCCATGCCGAGCGCGTGGACGGTGAGGGTCCCGGCCGTGAAAGTGACCTTGCCGCTCTTCTTCGGCGTGTACGTGCCCGTCAACCGCCCGATCTTGATGGGGGTGTTGGGCGGTATCGCCGCGGTGTTGGGCGTGCCCTTGACCTGGACCCTGCCGCTGTCGGCGCCGCCGAGGACGAGTTCGGCGCGCGGGGTCATGACGCCCTTCGGCAGCTCGACGGGGCTGTCGGAGACGCCTTTGTCGAAGGACATCGTGATCGTGTACGAGCTGCCGCTCTTCTCGGCCGTGATGTCGACGGGCGATACGGCGCTCTTGGGGCCGATCTTCGTCTCGCAGGCGTAGTCGACGTCGACGACGGCGGCGTGCGCGACGGGGGCCGAGAGCAGCACGGCCGAGCCGGCCACCGCCACCGCCGCCGTCAGCGCACTGGCTGTTCTTCTCCGGTTCGGCACGTTAGGCACCCCGAGCACCCCTCACCGCGAGTTACTGACGGTCTATCAGATTGGCCGTCAAGGTACGCCGGGGCCCTTGGGGAGGGAAGAGAGAGGGCTGTGAAAGTCCTATGCCGGAGCGGCGAGTTCGGCCCAGACGGTCTTGCCGGGGGCGCCGGGCACGCGGTCGATGCCCCAGGAGCGGCAGAGCCGCTGCACGATGAACATGCCGTGGCCGCCGGGGCGTCCGGCCCGGTGCGGGGTGCGCGGCGCGGGCTGGCCGGCGCCACGGTCGGCGACTTCGAGGCGGAGGACCCCGGCGAGGCGGAGGACGCGCAGGCTCTCGGGGCCCTCGGCGTGCAGGCAGGCGTTGGTGACGAGTTCGGAGACGACGAGGAGGACGTCCTCGGCGGCGGCCCGGCGGTCGGCGGTGGCGGCGGGCAGCCAGCCCCACTCGTGGAGCAGCTGCCGGGTGAAGTCGCGGGCGAGCGGCACGGTGCCGCTGGCGGACCCGAGGACGAGGTGGCGGACGTCGGGTTCGCCGGAGGTGGTCTCCATCAAGCGCTTCACCTCACAGGGACGGTCAGGACGGCGGTCGGGGCGGTACGGGGCCGGGGCCGGGCCGGGGGCCGGTCGGGCTCAGCCGGGAAGGGCCGAGTCCAGCGACTCGTGGAGGGTGAAGACGGCGTCCGCCCCGGTGATCTCGAAGACCCTGGCGACTTGGGGCGGCATTCCCGCCAGATGGACCCCGCCGCCGGCGGCGTCCGCCCGCAACCGGGCGGTCAGCAGCACGTTGAGTCCGGTGGAGTCGCAGAACTCGAGGCGTGAGCAGTCGAGTACGAGGCGTGTGCGGCCCGCGTCGAGCGCGCGGTCGAGTGGCGCACGCAACAGTTCGGCGGTGTGGTGATCGAGCTCACCCACGGGGGTGAGCACCTCGCTCGCCCCCACGGTCCGGACCTCGACCCGGAACCGCCCGGGTGCGCTGCCGATGTGCTGGCGGTACATGCGTCGAACCATACAAGTCGGGGCTCTACCTGTGCACACGAGCTCCACCTCAAAACGCAACAAACCAGACAATTGCCACTTGCAACCATCGTGGTCGAGCGGGTAGGGCTAGAAGGACACGTTCCGCATAGCCGGCCTCGGAGGCGCCGCAAACCGCAGCAAGACATCACGATGGAGGAGACCATGTCCCCCCGGCTCGACGTACCGGACCTCGCAGTCCTCACGGACCTGCACCGGCTTCCGCCCGTCGACGAGATCGCGCCGCACGACGCGCGCGCCCTGTCGAAGACCCTCTTCGCCCGCCTCGGCGACCTGGAGGAGGGCACCCACGAGCACGCGTACGTCCGCAACACCCTGATCGAACTCAACCTGGCGCTCGTGAAGTTCGCCGCCTCGCGGTTCCGCACTCGCAGCGAACCGATGGAGGACATCGTCCAGGTCGGCACGATCGGCCTGATCAAGGCGATCGACCGCTTCGAACTGACGCGCGGCGTCGAGTTCCCCACCTTCGCGATGCCGACGATCATCGGCGAGATCAAGCGCTTCTTCCGCGACACCTCGTGGTCGGTGCACGTCCCGCGCAGGCTCCAGGAACTCCGCCTCGACCTCGCCAAGGCCGGCGACGAACTCGCCCAGCGCCTCGACCGGGCCCCCACGGTCGACGAACTCGCCCGCGAACTCGGCATCCGCACCGAGGAGGTCGTCGAGGGCATGGCCGCCGCCAACGCCTACACCGCCTCCTCCCTCGACGCCCCGCCCGAGGACACCGACGCCGACGGCGCCACCCTCGCCGACCGCCTGGGCTACGAGGACCACGGCATCGAGGGCATCGAGTACATCGAGTCCCTGAAGCCGATGATCGCCTCCCTCCCGCCCCGCGAACGCCGCATCCTCTCGCTCCGCTTCACGGCGGGCCTCACCCAGTCGGAGATCGGCGAGGAACTGGGCATCTCGCAGATGCACGTCTCCCGCCTGCTGTCGCGCACGCTGGCGCGACTGCGCCGGGGGCTGACGGTCGAGGAGTAGGGCGCCCGCGCTTTCGACTCAGGTCGCCCGTACGCCCTTTCGCCAGACCTCCGAGACCAGCGGCACGCCCGGCCGGTAGGCCAGGTGGACGTGGGACGGGGCGTCGAGGACGACGAGGTCGGCGCGGGCGCCGGGGGTGAGGCGGCCGACGTCGGTGCGGCGGAGGGCCGCGGCGCCGCCGGCGGTGGCGGACCAGAGGGCCTCGTCGGGGGTCATCAGCATGTCGCGGACGGCGAGGGCGATGCAGAAGGGCATCGAGGACGTGAAGGACGAGCCCGGGTTGCAGTCCGTGGAGAGGGCGACCGTCACGCCGACGTCGATCAGACGGCGGGCGTCGGGCCACTCGGCGCGGGTGGAGAACTCGGCGCCCGGCAGCAGCGTCGCGACCGTGTTGCCCTGGGCGAGCGCGTCGATGTCGGCGTTGGTCAGGTGGGTGCAGTGGTCGGCGCTCGCCGCGTCCAGTTCGACCGCGAGCTGCACGCCGGGGCCGTACGTGAGCTGGTTGGCGTGCACGCGGGCCTGCAGGCCCTTCGCCATGCCGGCCTTGAGGATCGCGCGCGCCTGGTCGCCGTCGAAGGCGCCCTTCTCGCAGAAGACGTCGACCCAACGGGCGTACGGGGCGCAGGCGTCCAGCATCTCGCCGGTCACCAGCTTCACGTACGCCGCCGGGTCGTCGGCGTAGTCCGGCGACACGATGTGCGCGCCGAGGTAGGTGACCTCGTCGGTGTGCTCGGCGGCGATGCGCAGCGCGCGGGCCTCGTCCTCGACGGTGAGGCCGTAGCCGGACTTGGTCTCGAAGGTGGTGGTGCCCTGGCGCAGGGCCTCCCACATGTAGCGGGCGACGTTGGCGGACAGCTCGGCGTCGGTCGCCGCGCGGGTCGCGGCGACGGTCGTCCGGATGCCGCCCGCCTTGTAGGGCTGGCCGGACATCCGGGCGTTGAACTCGGCCGTGCGGTCGCCCGCGAAGACGAGGTGCGAGTGCGAGTCGACGAAGCCGGGGATCACGGCCCGGCCGGCGGCGTCGACGCGATTGTCAGAGGCGGGTGCTTTGCTTGATTCACCGACCCAGACGACGGTGTCGCCTTCGATGACGACGGCCGCGTCCTGGATCAGACCGAGTGGCGAACCATCACCGAGGGAGGGGTCGTTGGTGACGAGACTTGCGATGTTGGTGACGACCGTGGCGTTCGTCGCCACGGCGCTGTTCGCGCTCGTGGGGGCGGAGGTCGCCGCCGGCCTGTTCGTCGCCGCGGGGCCGGTGTTCATGTTGAGCTCCTTCAGCCGCGCACGGCGGCGATCGAGTCCGCGAGGGCCTGTGCCACGTCCGGTACGGAGACGTGCGCCCCGTCCCGTACGACCTGGCGTCCGCCCACGATCGTGTGCCGCACGTCCGCGGCCGACGCTGCGAATACCGCCGTCTCGGCTGCCAGACGCGGCACCGGTCCCGCTGTCCTGACCGAGTCGAGCGCGATCGTCGTGAAGTCGGCGAGCGCGCCCGCCTCCAGGCGGCCGGCGTCGGCCCAGCCGAGGGCCGCGTGGCCGTCGGCCGTAGCCGCGCGCAGCAGCGCGGCCGCGGTCCAGTGGCCGCGGGTGCGGGTCCGGAGGCGTTCGTCGAGCTCCATGGCCCGCGCCTCCTCCAGGAGGTCGATGACGGCGTGGCTGTCGCTGCCGAGCGAGAGGGGGGAGCCCGCGCGCTGGAGGGCGACGGCGGGGCCGATGCCGTCGGCCAGGTCGCGCTCCGTCGTCGGGCACATGCAGGTGCCGGTGGCGGATCCTCCGATGAGCGCGATGTCCTCGTCCGTCAGGTGGGTGTTGTGGACGCCCACGGTCCGCGCGCCGAGCACGCCGTGGTCGGCGAGCAGCTGGGTCGGGGTGCGGCCGTGCGCCGCCAGGCAGGCGTCGTTCTCCGCCGTCTGCTCGGAGAGGTGGACGTGGAGCGGGGCCCGCCGGGCCTCGGCCCACTGGGCGACGGTCGCCAGCTGGTCGGCCGGGACCGCGCGCACCGAGTGGATCGCCGCACCGATCCGCACGCCTGCGCGCTCCTTCAGCGCCGAGGCGCGCTCCGCCCAGGCGTCGGCGGTGCCGTCGCTGAAGCGCAGCTGGTGCGGCTCGGGGGCGGCGCCGAAGCCGGAGGAGAGGTAGGCGGTGTCGAGGAGGGTGATGCGGATGCCGGCCTCGGCGGCGGCCGCGATCAGGGCCTCGCCCATGGCGTTGGTGTCGGCGTAGGGGGTGCCGCCGGGGGCGTGGTGGAGGTAGTGGAACTCACCGACGGAGGTGATGCCGGCGAGCGCCATCTCGGCGTACACGGCCCGGGCGAGCGCGAAGTAGCTGTCCGGGGTGAGCTTCTGGGCGACGGTGTACATGACCTCGCGCCAGGTCCAGAAGGTGCCGGAGCCGACCTGGACGGTGCCGCGCAGCGCGCGGTGGAAGGCGTGGCTGTGGGCGTTCGCCAGGCCAGGGATGGTGAAGCCGCGCAGGACGACGGCGCCGGGCGGCGGGGTCTCGACCCCGGTCCGTACGGCGGTGATCCGGCCGTCCGTCGTGGACACGTCCAGGGCCACGCCCGGCTCGACGTTCGTGTCGAGCCAGGCGTGTTCCAGCCAGTACGTCATCGGCACGCCAGACCCTCCAGGACGTCGGCGAGTGCGTGGACCCCGGACAGGCAGTCGTCCTCGGCGGCGAACTCGGCCGGGGAGTGCGAGACGCCGGTGGGGTTGCGTACGAACAGCATGGCGGTCGGGACCGAGGCGGAGAGGATTCCCGCGTCGTGTCCCGCGCCCGTGCCCAGGACCGGCACCTTCGCGCCGGTCGTGTCGCCGAGGATCCGCGCCATCTCCTCGCGCAGGGCGTGCCCGAACTCGACGACGGGGGTGAAGGACTCGCGGACGACGGCGAGGTCGACGCCCAGGCGGACGGCGTGCTCGCGGGCCGCGGCCTCGATGCCGGCGACGACGGTGTCCAGGGACTCCTGGTCGGCGGCGCGGGCGTCGAGCCAGCCGCGCACGAGCGACGGGATGGCGTTGACGCCGTTGGGCTCGACGGCGATCTTGCCGAAGGTGGCGACGGCGCCGGCGAGTTCGGCCTCCCGGCGCGCCGAGAGGACGGTCTCGGCGTACGGCAGCATCGGGTCGCGCCGGTCGACGAGCCGGGTGGTGCCCGCGTGGTTGGCCTCGCCGTGGAAGTCGTACCGCCAGCGGCCGTGCGGCCAGATGGCGGAGGCGATGCCGACGGGGTCGCCGGACAGGTCGAGGGCGCGGCCCTGCTCGACGTGGAGCTCGACGAAGGCGCCGATGCGGGCGAGCCGCTCCCGGTCCGGGCCGATGGCCTCGGGGTCGTAGCCCGCCGCCTCCATCGCCTGCGGCAGGCTGATGCCGTCGGCGTCGCGCAGCTCGAAGGCCTTCTCCTTGGTCAGCTGGCCGGAGGTGAGCCGGGAGCCGACGCAGGCGAGGCCGAAGCGGGCGCCTTCCTCGTCGCCGAAGTTGACGATGGCGAGGGGGCGCTTGAAGGAGACGCCGCGGGCGCGGAGTTCGTCGAGCGCGGCGAAGGCGGACACCACGCCGAGCGGGCCGTCGAAGGCGCCGCCGTCGGGCACGGAGTCCAGGTGGGAGCCGGTGACGACGGCGTCACCGGCGGTGGGGTCGCCGAGCCAGGCCCACTGGTTGCCGTTGCGGTCGGTCTCGACGTCGAGGCGGCGGGCCTCCGCCTGCATCCGGAACCAGAGCCGGCAGTCGGCGTCGGCGCCGGTCCAGGCGTAGCGGCGGTAGCCGCCGGAGGCCGCGTGGCGGCCGATGGGGGCGAGGCTGCGCCACATCGCGTGGAACGAGGGCGAGTCCGGCCGCCCCGCGCCGGCCTCGCGGCCGGCGGCTGCGGCGCCCTCCGCCGAGGCGGCCCGGGCCGGGCCGTGGGCCGCCTCGGTGGCGTCGTGGGGCGAGGTCACGCGGAGTCACCCTCGCGCATCGGGATGCGGACCCCGCGCTCGTCGGCGACCGACTCGGCGATGTCGTAGCCGGCGTCGACGTGGCGGATGACGCCCATGCCGGGGTCGTTGGTGAGCACGCGGCGGACCTTCTCGCCGGCGAGCGCGGTGCCGTCGGCGACGGTGACCTGGCCGGCGTGGATGGAGCGGCCCATGCCGACGCCGCCGCCGTGGTGGATGGAGACCCAGGAGGCGCCGGAGGCGACGTTGACCATGGCGTTGAGCAGCGGCCAGTCGGCGATGGCGTCGGAGCCGTCGAGCATGGCCTCGGTCTCGCGGTACGGGGAGGCGACGGAGCCGCAGTCGAGGTGGTCGCGGCCGATGGCGAGCGGGGCGGCCAGCTCGCCGGAGGCGACCATGTCGTTGAAGCGCTCGCCGGCCTTGTCGCGCTCGCCGTAGCCGAGCCAGCAGATGCGGGCGGGCAGGCCCTGGAAGTGGACGCGCTCGCCGGCCATCTTGATCCAGCGGTGCAGGGACTCGTTCTCCGGGAAGAGCTCCAGGATCGCCTTGTCGGTCTTGGCGATGTCGGAGGCCTCGCCGGAGAGGGCGGCCCAGCGGAACGGGCCCTTGCCCTCGCAGAACAGCGGGCGGATGTAGGCGGGGACGAAGCCGGGGAAGGCGAAGGCGCGGTCGTAACCGGCCAGCTGGGCCTCGCCGCGGATCGAGTTGCCGTAGTCGAAGACCTCGGCGCCGGCGTCCATGAAGCCGACCATGGCCTCGACGTGCTTGGCCATCGACTCGCGGGAGCGCTGGGTGAAGCCGGCCGGGTCCTTGGCGGCGGCGTCGGCCATGTCCTCGAAGGCGACGCCGATCGGCAGGTAGGCCAGCGGGTCGTGGGCGGAGGTCTGGTCCGTGACGATGTCGATGGGCGCGCCCTCGGCGAGCATCTGCGGGAGCAGCTCGGCGGCGTTGCCGAGGAGGCCGATGGAGAGCGGGCGGCGGGCGTCGCGGGCCTCGGTGGCGAGCTGGAGGGCGTGGGCCAGGTTGTCGGCCTTGACGTCCAGGTAGCGGTGCTCGATGCGGCGCTCGATGGCGCGCGGGTCGCAGTCGATGCAGATGGCGACGCCGTCGTTCATGGTGACGGCGAGCGGCTGGGCGCCGCCCATGCCGCCGAGGCCGGCGGTGAGGGTGATGGTGCCGGCGAGGGTGCCGTTGAACTTCTTGGCGGCGACGGCGGCGAAGGTCTCGTAGGTGCCCTGGAGGATGCCCTGGGTGCCGATGTAGATCCAGGAGCCGGCGGTCATCTGGCCGTACATGGTGAGGCCGAGGTGCTCCAGGCGGCGGAACTCCTCCCAGTTGGCCCAGTCGCCGACCAGGTTGGAGTTGGCGAGGAGGACGCGCGGGGCCCACTCGTGGGTCTGCATGACGCCGACCGGGCGGCCGGACTGGACCAGCATGGTCTCGTCCTGCTTGAGGGTCCGCAGGGTGCGCTGCATGGCGTCGAAGGAGCGCCAGTCGCGGGCGGCCTTGCCGGTGCCGCCGTAGACGACGAGCTTGTCGGGGTGCTCGGCGACCTCGGGGTCGAGGTTGTTCTGGAGCATCCGGAGGGCGGCCTCCTGCTGCCATCCCAGGGCGCTGAGTTCCGTACCGCGCGCGGCCCGTACGGGGCGGGGTCCTGACATGGCGATGCCTCCTCGGAGTGGGGATCAGAACGCACGACGAAGAATGTGGTTCAGATATTCACATCCTGGCCCGCTGAATAGAGTTAGTCAACAGCTGCGCGGCGGCTGCGCCCGCGCCCCACCGGGTGGTGCCATGGATCCATGACCGCGACCCTCCGGGAACACACCCGCGACCAGGCCGTCCGCGCCGCCGTCGAGCAAGGACTCCTCCACCCCGCGCAACCCGTCGTCGCCCTCCTCGACACCGCCGGCATCCGCGCCGCCGCCACCGCCCTGACCAGCGCTTTCGCCGCCGCCACCGACGCGCCCGTGCTGCACGCCTTCGCCGTGAAGGCCTGCCCGCTGGTGCCCGTGCTGCGCCTGCTGTACGACGCGGGGCTCGGCGTCGAGGTCGCCAGCCCCGGCGAGCTGGCCCTCGCCCGCGCCGCCGGGGTGCCCGCGGCCCGTACCGTCCTCGACTCCCCCGCCAAGACCGCCGCCGAACTGCGCCAGGCCCTCGCGCTCGGCGTGGCCGTCAACGCCGACAACCTCCAGGAGCTGGCCCGGCTGGACGGACTGATCGGACAGGCCCCCACCGCCTCAACGCTCGGACTCCGGGTGAACCCGCAGGTCGGAGCCGGTTCCATCAGCGCGCTCTCCACCGCGACCGCCACCTCCAAGTTCGGCGTGGCACTGCGCGACGAGGGCGCCCGGGAGGCGGTCGTCCAGGCGTATCTGGACCGCCCCTGGCTCACCCGGCTGCACACCCACACCGGTTCGCAGGGCGTGCCGCTCACGCTGATGGCCGAGGGCGTCGCAGCGGCGTACGCGCTCGCCGAGGAGATCAACACCAAGGCCGGACGGCAACAGATCGACACCCTCGACATCGGCGGCGGCCTGCCGGTGGACTTCCGCTCCGACGACGACACCACGAACTACGCTGACTACGCGCGGCTGCTCGCCGCGACCGTGCCCGGACTGCTCGACGGGCGGTACGCACTGGTCACCGAGTTCGGCCGCTCGCTGCTCGCCAGGAACGGCCTGATCCTGGCCCGCGTCGAGTACACCAAGACCTCCGGCGGCCGCCCGATCGCCGTCACCCACGCCGGCGTCCAGCTCGCCACCCGTACCGTCTACGCGCCCGAGTCCTGGCCGCTGCGGATCCTCGCGTACGACTCCGAGGGCCGCCCCCGCGCCGGCGAACCCGCGGTCGTCCAGGACGTGGCCGGGCCCGCCTGCTTCGCCGGGGACCTGCTCGCCACCGGGCGGGAGCTGCCGCTGCTGCGCCCGGACGACGTGGTGGCGGCGCTCGACACCGGCGCGTACTACTTCGCCCACCACTACGCGTACAACAGCCTGCCCCGGCCCGCCGTGCACGGATTCACCCCGACGGAGGACGGCGGGATCGCCTTCACGACCGTGCGCCGGGCCCAGACCCTCGACGAGATCGTCGCGGAATCGGGCGGCGACCGCCCCGACGCGCTCCTGCGGGACCCGGCGGACGGTGCTCCCATGGAGCCATGACAGGACTGGAGCCATGACAGGGACCACCTCCGTGGTCGTGGAGCGCAAGGTCAACGCCTCCCCCGGGCGGGTCTGGGAGTCGATCACCGACCTGCGCGACCTGCCCCGGATGCTGTCCTCCGTCGAGAAGGTCGAGGTGCTCACCCAGGGCGTCTTCGGGGTGGGCACCCGCTGGCGCGAGACCCGCCGGATGCTGGGCCGGGCGGCCACGGAGGAGTTGACGGTGACCGTCTGCGAACCGGTCGAGCGGTACGTCACCGTCGCCGACTCGCACGGCATGCACTACGTCTCCGAGCTCTCCCTCGCCCCCGACGGGCCCGCCCTCAGCGCCCGGTCCACCACCCTGCGCATGACCTTCACCGCCCGCCCCGCCTACGACCGCGCCCCCGGCGTGCTGACCCGGCTGCTCAGCCGGCTCGGCGCGCGGGCGGTGGCGCGGGCGCTCACGAAGGACCTGACCGAGATCGCGCGGGCGGTGGAGCGGCGGGGGTGACCCGGCGGGGGTGAGCTGGCGGGGCTGATCCGGCGGGGGCGCGGGCGGGCCCGGCTTCGGCCGGCTGTACCACCCACGCGACAAATTCCATTGGAAAATGCCAGAACTCCTGCCCGCGCAGGCGACGTTGAGTAGCGTCACCGTTACTGCCACACGTCCGCACGCCGCGCTCGGGAGGGGATGACGCGTGCCCGGAATCGACGAGTGTCTGCTGGAGGCCATGAGCCTGCCGGGGGCACGCGGGGCCTGGCTGGTCGACTGGACCAGTGGACTGGCCCTCGGGGCAGCGGGCGAGTCGCCGGTCGGCGACCACGAGACGACGGCCGCGGAGAGCGCCGAACTGGCGCGCGCGGCGGCCGAGTTCGAGTCACCGGACCTGACGGAGGCGACCGGCGGCCCGCCCGTCGAGGACCTGATCGTCACCAACCGCGCCGGCTACCACCTCATCCGCTTCGTGGAGACGGCCTTCGACAGCAGCGTCTTCCTCCACCTCTGGCTCGACCGCTCCGTCGGCAACCTCGCCCTCGCGCGCATGAGGCTCGCCGATCTCGCCGAGCGGCTGGTCCTCGGATGACCGCGATACCGGCCCCGTCCGAGGCCCCCTCCGAAGCCCCGCCCGGGACAGCGCCCGGAACGACGCCCCTCGCCGCCCCCGTCTCCCCCATGCTGATCCGCCTCGCCGCCGAGCGGGCCACCGGCGCCCTGCTCCGCGACCACGGCACGCTCTACCTGGTCGACGGCCGGGTGGTGCACGCGGAGAGCCCCAGCGCCCCCGGCGTCGACGTCCTCCTCACCGCGGGCGGGCGGCTGCCCCGCGAGGGCTGGGAGGAGGCCGTGGACCGGGCCGGAGCGCAGGGAGCCGTCGGCCGCTTCCTGGTCGACAGCGGCCGGCTGCACGGCGGCGAGCTGGAGATCTGCCACCTCGGCGCCGTCTTCGACGCGGCCTTCTTCGCCCTCGCGCCCGCCAGCGGCCCGACCCGCTTCCGGTACGGGGTCGGGCACTGGTTCGGCGCGGTGCGGCCGGTCGACACCGGGGCCGTCGAGCGCGAGACCCGGCGCCGGCGCGACCTCCTCGACTCCGTCTGGCCCTACCCCGCCGTCGACACCGCGCCCGTCGTGCCCCGCCCCGCCGCCCCCGGCCAGCCCGTCGGCGCCCGTCAGCGGGCGCTGCTCGGGGCGGCCGACGGCGTCCGGACCCCGGCGGACCTGGCCAGGCTGCTCGGCCGGCCCGCCTTCCACACCCTGCTCGACGTACGGCGGCTCGCCGCGGCCGGCCTGGTCGAGACCCCGTACGAGGCGCCGCCGCCCGCACCGCCGCCCGTCCCGGACTGGGTCGGCGCGGCGGCGACCCAGGACCCCGACATCGCCCTGCTCCGCCGGCTCCGTGACGCCCTGGAGGCAGCTCTGTGATGAGGCGTGCTCTGCGCATGCGCGCCGAGAGGAGACAACTGATGACCGCAGAAGCCGACGTGCTCGGCGAGCTGAGACGGCTGCGGGCCCGGCTGCCGCAGCTCACCGGGGCGCTCGCGGCCAGCGCCGACGGACTGGTGCTCGCCCAGGACGCCGTGGACGGCGAGGCGGAGAGCGTGGCCGCGCTGACGGCCGCCGCGCTCGGCGTCGGACAGCGGCTCGCCGACACCACCGGCCAGGGCGGCTTCCGCGAGCTGCTCGTACGCGGCGAGCACGGCTATGTGGCGACGTACGCGGCGGGCGGCTCGGCCGTCCTCACCCTGCTCGCCGAGCCCCGCATCAACGTCGGCCGGCTCCATCTGGAAGCGCGCCGGTCCAGCGCCCGGATAGCCGAACTGGTCGACGGCGCCCTGGACCGCGGCAACCAGAACTGACCCACTGAGAAGCCCAGAAAAGCCCCGGAAAAGCCCCAGAGAAGAAGGAAGAACCATGGCGAACACCGAGACCTCCCTCAAGGAAGCCGCCCAGATCGAAGGCGCGCTCGGCGCCGCGCTCGTCGACTACACGAGCGGCATGGCCCTCGGCACCATCGGCGGCAGCAAGGACCTCGACCTGAACGTGGCCGCGGCCGGCAACACGGACGTGGTCCGCGCCAAGGTCCGCGCGATGGAGATGCTGGGCATCAAGGAGGAGATCGAGGACATTCTGATCACCCTCGGCACCCAGTACCACCTGATCCGGCTGCTCAGGACCCGCGGCGCGGGCGGCCTCTTCCTCTACCTGGCCCTGGACAAGAACCGCGCGAACCTGGCGATGGCCCGCCACCAGCTGAAGAAGATCGAGTCCGAGCTGGAGATCTGATCCCGGTCGGGCGCCCGAGGGACCGAGGTCCGCGGGGGCCGGGCGTCCGAGGCGCCGGCTCAGTCCACGAACAGGCCCCGCGCCGCCGCCTTCGTGTCGAACTCCTCCAGGCGCGCCTGCGCGTCCGGCAGTTCGTCGGCCATCGCCTCAAGCAGCACCCGGCCGAGCAGCATCGGCGCGCACGCCGTGTCGAAGGCGAGGCCGGTGCCGACGGCGGCCGGGAGGAGCAGGTCGCTGTGGGCGGCGACCGGCGCGAAGGCGGACTCGGCGACGGTGACCACGGTGAGCCCGGCCCGGCGCGCGTAGGCGAGCGCGTCCACGACCTCGCGCGAGTGGCGGGGCAGCGCGAAGCAGAGCAGCGCCGTGGCCCCGGCCCGTACGGCCGCGTCGATGCGGTCGTCGAGCATCGTGCCGCCCTCGTCGAGCAGCCGGACGTCCGGGTGGACCTTGCCCGCGAAGTACGCGAAGCCGCGCGCCTGTGAGGACGCGGCCCGCAGCCCGAGCACGGGCAGCGGCCGGGAAGCGGCCAGCAGCCGGCCCGCGCGCTCGACGGGCGCCGGGTCGGCGAGCAGCTCGGCGAGGTGCTTGAGGTTCTCGATCTCGCCGAGCACGGCCTGCTGGTACTCGTTGTAGCCCGCGGCCTCCTCGGCGGCCGCGGGCACGCTCTCGCGCAGGTGCCGGCGCAGCGCCGGGTAGCCGTCGAAGCCGAGTGCGACGGCGAAGCGGGTGACGGAGGGCTGGCTCACGCCGGCCAGCTCGGCCAGCTCCACGCTGGACAGGAACGGCACGTCGGCGGCGCGCCGCACCATGCAGTGCGCGATCCGCCGCTGCGTGGGCGTGAGCCGCTGCCCTTCGAAGAGCGCCTGCAGCCGTCCGGCCGGGCTGTCGTTCATGCCTGCCGTCCCCCTTCCACCTTCACCACCGGTTATTCATTAACCGGGAACTCTGCATGAGCATATGCAGAGGAGCAAGAGCGGGGCGAAGGGAAAGACTGCGCGGGGACCGCCGCACCCCCGTTTCCGGGGGGCGGGACGACGGCGGTCCCCGCGGGGACACGGGCCCGGGTCAGGGCCGGTCCGCGTCCAACGGCGTGGCCTGGAGGTCCGGGAGCCGCTCCGGAGGTCCGTGACGCCGACGAGGAACACTCTGCCGTCGCCTTGTTAAGGGGGTGCTGCGGGTACGTGACGCGCTCGTACCGTTTGCGCGAACGTACCCACAGCGCCCCGGCACGTCAGTGCTGCTTCGTGCCACCGCTCGCGGCGAGGAAGGCCAGCAGGTCCTGGCGGCTGACGACGCCGGTCGGCTTGCCCTCGACCAGCACGATCGCCGCGTCCGCCTCGCCGAGCACCGACATCAGGTCGGCGACCGGCTCGCCCGAGCCGACCTGCGGCAGCGGGGCGGACATGTGGTCCTCCAGCGGGTCCTCCAGGGCGGCCTTCTGGGTGAACAGGGCGCCGAGGAGCTCGCGCTCCACGACCGAGCCGATGACCTCGGCGGCCATGACGTCGGGGTGGCCGGCGCCCGGCTTCACGATCGGCATCTGGGAGACGCCGTACTCGCGCAGCACCTCGATGGCCTGGCCGACCGTCTCGTCCGGGTGCATGTGGACGAGCGAGGGCACCTCGCCCGACTTGTGGGTGAGGACGTCGGCGACGGTGGCGGAGGTGGTGTCCTCCAGGAAGCCGTAGTCGGCCATCCACTCGTCGTTGAAGATCTTGGACAGGTAGCCGCGGCCGGAGTCCGGCAGCAGCACGACCACGACGTCGTCCGGGCCGAGCTCCTTGGCGACCTCGAGCGCGGCGACGACCGCCATGCCGCAGGAGCCGCCGACGAGCAGGCCCTCCTCCTTGGCGAGGCGGCGGGTCATCTGGAAGGAGTCCTTGTCGGAGACCGCGACGATCCGGTCGGCGACGTTCTGGTCGTACGCGGTCGGCCAGAAGTCCTCGCCGACGCCCTCGACCAGGTACGGACGGCCGGAGCCGCCGGAGTAGACGGAGCCCTCCGGGTCGGCGCCGATGACCTGGACCTTGCCCTTGGAGGCGTCCTTCAGGTAGTTGCCGGTGCCGGAGATGGTGCCGCCGGTGCCGACGCCCGCGACGAAGTGGGTGATCTTCCCCTCCGTCTGCTCCCACAGCTCGGGACCGGTGGTCTCGTAGTGCGAGCGCGGGTTGTTCGGGTTGGAGTACTGGTCGGGCTTCCAGGCGCCCGGCGTCTCGCGGACGAGCCGGTCGGAGACGTTGTAGTACGAGTCCGGGTGCTCGGGGTCGACGGCCGTCGGGCAGACGACGACCTCGGCGCCGTACGCGCGCAGCACGTTGATCTTGTCCGTGGACACCTTGTCCGGGCAGACGAAGATGCACTTGTAGCCCTTCTGCTGGGCCACGATCGCCAGGCCGACGCCGGTGTTGCCGGACGTGGGCTCGACGATGGTGCCGCCGGGCTTGAGCGCGCCGCTCTCCTCGGCCGCCTCGATCATGCGCAGGGCGATGCGGTCCTTGACCGAGCCGCCGGGGTTGAAGTACTCGACCTTGGCGAGGACCGTCGCCTGAATGCCGGCCGTGACGCTGTTGAGCTTCACCAGCGGGGTGTTGCCGACGAGGCTGATCATCGAGTCGTGGAATTGCACCGTAATCTCCGGGGTCTCCGTAATGGTGCTGCCAGCGTATTCCGTGGAATGCGTAGGCGGTGCCGCTTACGGGGCAGTAGACGGCAAGACGGCTTGTTGAACCGCTTGGGTGCGACGGACTGGAGGTGACCGTTCCGATGTCCAGGGCGAGGGTGGCGCGGCGGATCGCGGCGGGGGCGGCGTACGGCGGCGGGAGCATCGGACTGCTCGGGGTCGCCGCGGTCGGGGTGCTGCTCGCCGAGGCGGCGCTGGCCAGGCGGTCGGTGGGCGGCGGAGTGGCGCCGCTGCCGCCGGGCGCCGACGGGCGTTACGGGCGGGAGTACGGCCCCGAGGAGCCGCTGCGGCTGGCCCTTCTGGGTGATTCCACGGCGGCCGGGCAGGGCGTGCGGCGCACCGGGCAGACACCGGGAGCGCTGATCGCCTCGGGGCTCGCCGCGGTGGCCGAGCGCCCGGTGGACCTGCGGAACGTGGCGCTGCCCGGGGCGCGCTCGGACGACCTGGACCGGCAGGTGTCGCTGCTGCTCTCCGCTCCGTCCGGCGCCCCGGACGTCTGCGTGATCATGATCGGCGCGAACGACGTCACCCACCGGATGCCCGCCACCCAGTCGGTGCGCTGTCTGTCGGCTGCGGTGCGGCGGCTGCGCACGGCGGGCGCGGAGGTGGTGGTCGGCACCTGCCCTGATCTCGGCACCATCGAGCCGGTCTACCAGCCGTTGCGCTGGCTGGCCCGGCGGGCCTCGCGGCAGCTCGCCGCGGCGCAGACGATCGTGGTCGTGGAGCAGGGCGGGCGGACCGTGTCGCTCGGCGACCTGCTCGGGCCGGAGTTCGCGGCCAATCCGCGCGAGATGTTCGGCGTGGACAACTTCCACCCGTCGGCCGAGGGGTACGCGACGGCGGCGATGGCGATCCTGCCGACGGTCTGCGCGGTGCTCGGCGTCTGGCCGGAGCCGGACCGGATCGACGTCGCGCGCAACGAGAACTGGCTGCCGGTCGCCAAGGCCGCGGCCGAGGCGGCCCGGGAGGCCGGTACGGAGGTCACCGCGGCCCGGGCGCCCTGGGCGCTGCTCAAGCACCGCAGACGGCGCCGGCTGCCGGTGCCCGGGGTCTCCCTCGTACGGGAGCACGATGGAGAGAGGGAGACGACCGTGCCCCTTCCCCCGGACGAGGCCGTGACGCCGCGGGACGAGGCGGCCGCGGCACCGGACGAGGCCGCCGCGCCGCGCGACTGAGCGAGCGCTTAGAAAAGAGGTCCGCATCACACACCGCGGCCGGTGACCCACGCGGTACGTACAGGTAACTTCCCTTTCTGTCCGCCCACTCCGCACCCTTCTGGAGCCGTGATGCCCGAAGCCGTCATCGTCTCGACCGCCCGCTCGCCGATCGGCCGGGCCTTCAAGGGCTCCCTGAAGGACCTGCGGCCCGACGACCTGACCGCCACGATCATCCAGGCCGCGCTCGCCAAGGTCCCCGAGCTGGACCCGCGCGACATCGACGACCTGATGCTCGGCTGCGGTCTGCCCGGCGGCGAGCAGGGCAACAACCTGGGCCGCATCGTGGCCGTGCAGATGGGCATGGACCACCTCCCCGGCTGCACGATCACCCGCTACTGCTCCTCCTCGCTGCAGACCTCCCGCATGGCCCTGCACGCGATCAAGGCGGGCGAGGGCGACGTCTTCATCTCGGCCGGTGTCGAGATGGTGTCCCGCTTCGCGAAGGGCAACTCCGACTCGTGGCCGGACACCCACAACCCGCTCTTCGCCGAGGCCGAGGCGCGCACCGCCGCCGTCGCCGCCTCCGAGGGCTCCACCTGGCACGACCCGCGTGAGGACGGCCTGGTCCCGGACGCGTACATCGCCATGGGCCAGACCGCCGAGAACCTGGCGCGCTGGAAGGGCATCACCCGCCAGGAGATGGACGAGTTCGGCGTCCGCTCGCAGAACCTCGCCGAGCAGGCCATCAAGAACGGCTTCTGGGAGCGCGAGATCACCCCGGTCACGCTGCCCGACGGCACCGTCGTCTCGGCGGACGACGGCCCGCGCGCCGGCGTCACCCTGGAGGGCGTCTCCGGTCTGAAGCCGGTCTTCCGCCCCGACGGCCTGGTCACCGCCGGCAACTGCTGCCCGCTGAACGACGGCGCCGCCGCGGTCGTGATCATGTCCGACACCAAGGCGCGCGAGCTGGGCCTGACCCCGCTGGCCCGGATCGTCTCCACCGGCGTCTCCGGCCTCTCCCCCGAGATCATGGGCCTCGGCCCGGTCGAGGCGTCGAAGCAGGCCCTGCAGCGGGCCGGCCTCACCACCTCCGACATCGACCTGGTCGAGATCAACGAGGCGTTCGCCGCGCAGGTCATCCCGTCCTACCGCGACCTGGGCTTCGACCTGGACAAGGTCAACGTCAACGGCGGCGCCATCGCCGTCGGCCACCCCTTCGGCATGACCGGCGCCCGCATCACCGGCACGCTGATCAACAGCCTCCAGTTCCACGACAAGCAGTTCGGCCTGGAGACCATGTGCGTCGGCGGCGGCCAGGGCATGGCCATGGTCATCGAGCGCCTCTCCTAACCGCCCCGCGTCCAAGCCGTGACCGAATCTCCCCCAGGATGTGACATACATCCCGGGGGAGAGTCGTTTTCCCAGGTCACAGCCGTTTCGGGACCAAACACCCGGCCGAAATACCTGTCCATTTCGTGACGTAATGCACTGACAGGCGGTGCGCCCCCACGACAAGCTGATGTAGGAAGTCGGGGGATCGACTCGGAATCGGGAGTACGTCAGTGAGCGCACTGTCCATTGCCCTGCTGGTGAGCACGGCCGCTGCCACGGTCGTGGGCGCCGCCGCCCTGCACGCTGCCCACGGTCTCCGCAAGCAGGTCACCGCGCTGCGCGGCGAGCTCGCCACCGCGCACGGCCTCACGGTCCCCCACGCCCGGCAGTCCCCGGCCGCCGAGATACGGGCCGCTGTCGCCGAGGCCCTGGCCGAGGAGCGCGAGCGCGAGCTCGCCGAGGCGCGCGCCTTCTGGGCGGCGCAGGAGGCCCGGGACGCGGCCGACGCCCCGTCGCTGCTCGGCGGCCTGGCCGGCCCGGCCGAGGAGGGCCCGTACTTCGTGCCGCGCCAGTCCGACTTCGTGGGCCTGGAGGCGATGGCCCTGGAGGCCATGGAGGCGGAGGCCGCCGCGCTGGAGAACCGCGAGCCGCGTGAGACCCGGGACGCGCTCGACGCCGTCGACCCGCTGGACGTCTTCGACACCTTCGACACCTTCGAGGAGTTCCCGGAGCCGGCCGGCGCCGGTGAGTACCCGGAGGACTCCCCCGAGCTGGCCGCGGCCCGCCGCCGCCACCCCTCGCACCCGGACTTCGTGCCGGTCCAGACCCCGGTGGTGACCGACCACGAGCGCACCGTGGCCCGCCTGGAGGAGCTGGCGGACACGCAGACCGCGCTGACCGACGTGCGGCCCGGCCCGCTCGGCACGCTCGACGTGTACGTGTTCGCCGACGGCACCACGCTCTGCATGACCCCCGGCCACCGCGAGACCGCCGAGCGCCTCGCCGAGGCCCTGCGCGCGGGCCGCACCCCGGTCCTGCTCGGCGGCTCGGGCGTCTCCGGCGCGTACGCGCTGACCTTCTCGTGCGGCGAGGCGGTCGAGGACAACGTGTACATCCTCGCGGACCGCGTGATCGCCAGCCTGTGACCCCCTGACGCCCCGCGAAGCGGGGCTACAGCCCGGCGCGGGCCTCCGCACGGGACTACAGCCCGGAGCGCGCCTCCGCCTCCCGCACCAGCCTCACGGCCTCGTGCAGCGCCCCCTCGGCCCCGGGGGTGTCCGCCGGGGCCGTTCGCAGTGTTTCGGCCAGATCCGTGGCGGCCACGACGAGTTGGTCGGCGACCACGAAGAGGCCCGCGTCCGGCAGGGGCGCCGGCTCGCGGCCGGGGAACTCCGCCCGCTGCGCCCGGTCGGCCAACTCCCTGGCCAGCGCCAGGCCTTCGGCTGCGGCCCCGCGCTGGAGGCGGCTCTGCGGGGCGGCCCGCAGCCGGTCGGCGAAACGCTCGGCGGCGGCGGTCAGTTCAGTCGTATCAAGCACTCCGCGACCCTATGCGTCCGCCGGGGACCATTGCCAACGGGCGAACGCTCGGGCACGGTGACGTGAAGGAGCACACGGCACAACGCGTCCGGAGGCGCCGATGTCCCACACATTCTCCGAAGAGACCCACCGCAACCTGCTCGCCCGCATCCCCCGTTGCACCGGTCGTGAGATCGCCGACTGGCTGAAGGCCGTGGAGGAAGGCCCCTCCCTGATCCGCTTCGAGGAGAAGGTCAGCTGGCTGCGTGGCGAGCACGGCCTCGCGTACGGCCACGCCAAGGCGATCATCCACGAGTACGACCTCCGGCGGGCCGCCCGCCGCATGCTCTGACGGGAGCCCCGCCGCAGACCGCCGTAGAGTGGGAGAACGATGGTTCTCCCACTCCGGCCCCAGGGGTGATCGCGATGGTGGAAACGGAAACCGCCGAGCTGAAGCTCCTGGAGACGGCCGAGGCGCTGTTCGACGAGAAGGGGGTCCAGGCCGTCGGCATGGACGCCATCCGCAACGGCTCCGGCGTCTCCCTCAAGCGGCTCTACCAGCTCTACCCGTCCAAGGACCATCTGGTCTGGGCGGTCCTCAAGCGCCGTGACGAGGCCATGCGCGCCGCCATCGCCGCCCACGGCGACACCCACGCCACCAACCCGTACCAGCGGGTCCTGGCGGTCTTCGACTACCTCGGCACCTGGTTCGCCGACCCGGGCTTCCGGGGCTGCGCCTTCATCAACACCTTCGGCGAGATGGGCGGCATCTCCCCGGACGTCGCCGAGATCGCCCGCGGGCACAAGCAGGCCCTGCGGGACTACTTCGCCGAGCAGACCGACGCCATGAACGCCCCGCCCGGGCTCGCCGACCAGCTGGCGCTGCTCGCCAACGGCGCGATGGCCGTCGCCGGCATCAACGGCACCTCGGAGCCGGCCGCGCAGGCGAAGGACGCGGCGCGGGTACTGCTCGACGCCCACGTGGACTAGAGAAGCGGGAAGGGCCCGCCCGGCTGCCGCCGGACGGGCCCTTCCCGTCAGATCACTCGGTGGCGTCAGTCGTCGCCCTGGAGGATCGACAGGAGGCGCAGCGCCTCCAGGTAGATCCACACCAGCGTCATCGTCAGACCGAAGGCCGCCAGCCACGCCTCCTCGCGCGGGGCACCGTAGGTGATGCCGTCCTCGACCTGCTTGAAGTCGAGGGCCAGGAAGCAGGCGCCGATCACGATGCCGACGATGCCGAAGACGATGCCGAGGCCGCCGGAGCGGAAGCCCAGGCCGTCACCGCCGCCGAAGACCATGAACAGCAGGTTGACCGCCATCAGGATCATGAAGCCGATCGCGGCCGCGATCACGAAGCCGTAGAAGCGGCGGGTGACGCGGATCCAGCGCATCTTGTACGCGACGAGCACGCCGGCGAAGACCGCCATGGTGCCGAGCACGGCCTGGGCGACCACGCCGTCGGCGATGTACGTCGACACGGCGGCCGAGATGACGCCGAGGAAGACGCCCTCGAAGGCCGCGTAGCCCAGGATCAGCGCCGGGGTCGGCCGGCGCTTGAAGGACTGGATCAGCGACAGGACGAACGCGACGGCCGCGGCGCCGACGCCGATGCCGTACGACTTGCCGAGGTTCGCCGGGTCCACCGGCAGCAGCAGCCAGGACAGCACCGCCGTGACGACGACCGTGCCGAGCGTCATGGCCGTGCGGCTCACGACGTCGTCGATCGTCATCGTGTGGGTGCGGACCGGCTGCTGGACGCCGAACTGGACGTCCTGAGCCGCGTAGGGGTTGGTCGCGTACGGGTTGCCGGTCGCGTACGGGTTCGTTCCGACGGCGGGGCCCCCGGCCTGCGGCTGCTGCGCGTTGAAGCCCGCGTAGCCGTTGTCGCGGCTGAACCCCCGTCGCGAGAAGACCGGGTTGCTGCTCCTCATCTCACTCCTCCATGGACGGCCGCACTGGCGCGGCCTCGCGTCAAGAGTAATGCGACGGCAAAAGAATCTCCCTCGTGCGCAGGGAGGATCCTTTATAACGATCGGGTGAGCGGTAAGGAGGAGCCTCGAAGGGCTTGGTGCGTCTGGTGCCCGGAGCCGGATTCGAACCGGCACGGCCCGAAGGCCAGCGAGGTTTAAGCTCGCCGTGTCTGCATTCCACCATCCGGGCGTGGCGCGAAGCTCCGCGTTGGCACATGAGCCTATCGGGGCCCGTTCGCCCGATCAGTCGAACGCTGGCCCGATGTTGTCTTATTTTATTGACACCTGAGGGTGCGTCAGCGCAGGTGGGGGCCCCTGAGCCGAAGTGTGACGGGGATCGCGGCAGCAAAGCTCCCGGGTCCGGAATGACGGAAACTCGCCGCCGGATCGGGCGAGGGTTCGTCACCTCGCCACCACGGGGCCACCACGGCGCCGCCACGCGACCGCCACCCTCCGCGCCGGGAATCTCCTCAGGGTCGCCGTCATACCTCAGGATGACGGCCCGCCGCCCCGGTCCGACTCCAGTCGCCCCCAGGAACGGGCACGTGGACGGACGATCCGCGGCTCAACGCTCGACACGATGGAGTGGTTCCCGAACAGACGTAGTGACAGGAGTCCACCTCGTGACCACCTACTCCACCGTGCCCCGCACCACCGCCGCGGTGGCCGCCCGTGCCACCGACCTCTCCAAGGTCTACGGACAGGGCGAGACCCAGGTGGTCGCCCTCGACCGGGTCAGCGTGGACTTCCGGCAGGGCGAGTTCACCGCGATCATGGGCCCCTCCGGCTCCGGCAAGTCGACCCTGATGCACTGCGTCGCCGGCCTCGACTCCTTCTCCTCCGGCTCCGTCCGGATCGGCGAGACCGAGCTCGGCACCCTGAAGGACAAGCAGCTCACCCAGCTACGCCGGGACAAGATCGGCTTCATCTTCCAGGCGTTCAACCTGCTGCCGACGCTGACCGCCCTGGAGAACATCACGCTGCCGATGGACATCGCGGGCCGCAAGCCCGACAAGCAGTGGGTGCAGCAGGTCATCGACATGATCGGCCTGTCCGGCCGGCTCTCCCACCGCCCCTCGCAGCTCTCCGGCGGCCAGCAGCAGCGCGTGGCCGTGGCCCGCGCCCTCGCCTCCAAGCCGGAGATCATCTTCGGTGACGAGCCGACCGGAAACCTCGACTCGCGCTCCGGCGCCGAGGTCCTCGGCTTCCTGCGCAACTCGGTGCGCGAACTCGGCCAGACCGTGGTGATGGTGACCCACGACGCGGTCGCCGCCTCCTACGCGGACCGCGTCGTGTTCCTGGCGGACGGCCGGATCGTCGACGAGATGCTCCAGCCGACGGCGGACGGCGTGCTCGACCGCATGAAGGCGTTCGACGCCAAGGGCCGCACGAGCTGAGCCGCCGGGCCCCTCGCGGGGCCCCCGCCCGGCCCCAGGCCCCAGGCCCCGGCCCCGAGCCCCCGGCACCGGCACCGCCCGGCCCCGGCACCGTCCTCCGTCCCACCTTCCGTTCAGGACCCTCCATGTTCCGTACCGCCCTGCGCAATGTGCTCGCGCACAAGGCCAGGCTGCTGATGACCGTGCTCGCCGTCATGCTCGGCGTGGCCTTCGTCTCCGGCACCCTCGTCTTCACCGACACCCTCTCCAACGCCTTCCGCAACCAGTCCGCCAAGAGCTACGACGACGTCGCCGTGGCCATCACGGCCGCGCCGAACCAGAAGGACCCGAACGCCACTCCGGGCCTGTCCGAGCAGACCCGGCAGAAGATCGCCGCGCTCGACGGCGTCGCCTCCGCCACCGGCCGCGTGGGCGGCTTCGCGGGCGTGCCGGACAAGGACGGCAAGCTGATCGGCGCAGGCTGGTCCAACAAGGGCACCAACTTCTCGCCCGGCAAGGACGGCAAGGACTCCGCGTACGCCTTCACCGCCGGCACCGGCCCGGTGAAGGACGACGAGATCGCGCTCGACAAGGAGACCGCCGAGAAGGGCGGCTACCAGGTCGGCGACCAGGTCCGCGTGGCCACGAACGGCCCGGTCGAGACGTACACCCTGACCGGCGTCTTCACCACCGAGGACGGCGCCGTGAACGCCGGCGGCAGCCTGGTCCTGTTCGACACCGAGGTCGCGCAGAAACTGTTCCTGAAGCCGGGTCACTTCCTCGACATCACCGTGACCGCCAAGCCGGGCGCGGACGCCGACAAGATCCTCGCCGAGGTGCAGCCGGTCGTCGGCGACACCGCGGACGCGCAGACCGGCCAGGAGCTGGCCGATCAGCAGGCCAAGGACATCGAGGCCGGGATGGGCGCCGTCAACCAGATGCTGCTGGGCTTCGCCGGCATCGCGCTCTTCGTCGGCATCTTCCTGATCTCCAACACCTTCACCATGCTGGTCGCCCAGCGCACCAAGGAACTCGCGCTGATGCGCGCGGTCGGTGCCTCGCGCAAGCAGATCACCCGCTCGGTGCTCGCGGAGGCCGGTCTGGTCGGTCTGGTCGCCTCGGTGATCGGCTTCGGGCTCGGCATCGGGCTCGCCGCGGCGCTGCGCTCCGCGATGAGCACCTTCGGTCTGAAGGTCCCGGCCGGTGACCTGGTCGTCACCGCCACCCCGCTGCTCTCCGCGCTCGCCGTCGGCGTCCTCGTCACCATGCTGGCCGCCTGGCTGCCGGGCCGCCGCGCCGCGAAGATCCCGCCGGTCGCCGCGATGAGCAGCGTCCACGCGGTCGCCACCACCAAGTCCCTGGTCGTGCGGAACACCATCGGCGCGATCATCACTGCCCTCGGCGTGGTCGGCATCGCCGGCGGCGCCTCGAAGGGCGGCGACGACGGCCGGATGCTGATCGCCGGTGGCGCGTTCCTCGCCCTCATCGGTGTGATCGTGCTGATCCCGCTGCTGTCCCGCCCGGTGATCGCGCTGGCCCGGCCGCTGCTCAAGCCGTTCGGCGTGGCGGGCGCGCTGGCCGGCCAGAACGCGGTCCGCAACCCGCGCCGCACCGGCGCCACCGCCTCCGCGCTCGCCATCGGTCTCACCCTGGTCACGGGTCTGTCGGTGCTCGGTGCGACGGTCGGCTCGGCCGTGGACCGGATGACGACCGACCAGATCAAGGCCGACTACATGATCACCATGGCGAGCGGCGAGGGCCTCAGCCAGGCCGCGCTGGACGCCGTGGAGAAGACCCCGGGCGCGACGGCGGTCTCGCCGCAGCAGGCCGGCTACCTGGACGTGAAGGGCCCGGGCTTCAAGTCCGTCTCCGGTGTGACCCCCGGTGACGTCGAGAAGGTGCTCAACCTCAAGGTCGTGGACGGTTCGCTCGGCTCGCTCGGCGGCGGCGAGGTCGCGGTCGGCGAGAAGACCGCGAAGTCGAACGGCTGGAAGGTCGGCTCGGAGCTGCGCGTGACCTACTCGGACCACAAGAAGGGTGCGCTGAAGGTCGGTGCGCTCTTCGAGGAGAGCGAGTTCGTCTCGGGTCTGGTCATGGACGCCAAGATCCTCAACGCGCACGACCCGAAGCCGTACATCCCGCAGATCTTCGTGAAGATGGACGGCGGCCCGTCGGCCTCCGCCGAGAAGGCCGTGCAGAAGTCGCTCGGCGACAACCCGGCGATCACGGTCATGGACCAGAAGGACATCCGCGACCAGTTCGGCGGCGCCATCAACATGATGCTGAACATCATGTACGGCCTGCTGGCGATGGCCCTGATCATCGCGGTGCTCGGTGTCGTCAACACCCTGGCGATGTCGGTGTTCGAGCGGCAGCAGGAGATCGGCATGCTGCGGGCGATCGGTCTCGACCGGCGCCGGGTGAAGCGGATGGTCCGTCTGGAGGCCGTGGTCATCTCGGTGTTCGGCGCGGTGGTCGGCATCGGCCTCGGCTCGTTCCTGGGCTGGGCGATCGGCGAGACGCTGCGCAGCAGCCTGCCGGAGTACGCGCTGGTGCTGCCGTGGGGCCGGATCGGGCTCTTCCTGGTCCTGGCCGGACTGGTCGGCGTGCTCGCCTCGCTGTGGCCGGCGCGCAGCGCGGCGAAGCTGAACATGCTCCAGGCCATCAAGGCCGAGTAGTCCCGTCAAGGGCGAGCGGAGAGGGCCGGGTTCCCACCGGGGGACCCGGCCCTTCCGCGTGTGCCGGTACGGGTCAGCTGCCCGCGCAGTACGTCATCAGCTGGTCGTGGTTGGCCCGGTACAGGTCGTAGAGCGCCGGGACGTCGATCTTCAGCAGCGTCTCGTCGCCGGACCGCAGCGCCGGGTAGGTGTAGTTGTGGCTGCCGGTCCACACCAGCTTCTTGCCGGCCACTCCGGCGTACGTGCCCTCGACGAGCAGGTACTTGGAGTGCAGCCCCGCCTTGGCGACGCCGGTGCCCCGGTCCTCGTAGCACTGGACGCGCTTGCTGAGCTTGCCGTACAGGATCGACTCGACGTCCGAGCTCATCGAGCCGGGGGCGCCGTCCTGGGCGAGGATCACCGTGCAGCCGGCGTTCTTCAGCTCGACGAGCCTGGTGGCGACCTCGCGGCGGGTGAAGAGGTTGGCGGCCATCCGGACCTGGGTGGCGCCGCCGGCGCAGTCGACGTTGTCGAGGATGAGCTTGACGGTGTCGGTGCTCGCGTCGGCGTCGTAGGAGCCGCCGGCGGTCTCCTTGCGCGGGAAGAAGTACGCCTTGTACGGGCCGCCGGCCGGCGTCCGGTAGTAGTCGTCGAGGCCGGTCGGGGAGGTGCCGTAGGCGAGCAGGTCGGCGAAGTAGCTCTGGTAGATGCCGTAGAGGCCGGTGTCGACGATCGTGACGGCGTTGTTGAAGAGGTCGGTGCGCTGGAGGCCGGTCAGGTTGGCCGAGGTCTGCACGACGACGTCCTTCGCCCCGCCGGTGGCGGAGAAGAGGAAGAACTTGTTGTGGTTGATGGCCCCGTCGGGGTCGTCGGGCAGCTGCCGGGTGCCGATGCAGCCGCGGCCGGCCGGGCAGGCGTAGACCCAGGAGCCCTGGGTGCGGTCGGTGCCGAGGTCGCGGGCGAGGTCGGCGTACTCGTTGCCGGTGGTGGCGAGGGTGGTGTGGTCGAGGATCACCCGGACGTTCACGCCGCGGGTCTTCGCGGCGGCGAGGGCGGCGGCGACGGTGTCGTCGGTGAAGTTGTACATGCTGACCGAGATGGTGGAGCCGGTCTCGGCGCGGTCGACCAGGTCGGCGATGTGGTCGCGGATCCGGTTCTGGGCGGCCGTGTCGCCCGAGGGGTCGTTGAAGGTGGCGGTGGTGGTCACGGGGGCGGGCGCGGCGCCGGCGGGGGCCGGGGCGGCGGTGAGGAGGCCGACGGCGGCGGCCAGGGCGAGCAGGGGGCGGGTGAATCGGCTGCGCGGGCGCAAGGGTTCCCCTCCGGGGCATAGCTGATCGCCATATGCATGACAATCCGGACACAGGAAGAACGGGGCACCGGTGAGAACACCGGCACCCCGTCCGCCGAAACGTATCCCCAAACGCTACGACTCGGTCCACTCCCGCGACCGCAGCGGCAGCCCCGAGTCGCCCGAGCCCGGCGTCTTCACCGCCAGGAACTGGTTCACGCCGATCCGGTTGCGCTCGAACGACACCGCCGAGGCCGCCATGTAGAGCCGCCAGATCCGCGCCCGGCCCGGCGAGGTGAAGCGGACCGCCCGGTCCCACTCCTGCTCCAGGTTGGCCACCCACTGGCGCAGCGTCAGCGCGTAGTGCTCGCGGATCGCCTCGACGTCCCGCACCTCGAAGCCCGCTTCCTCAAGAGTCGTCAGGGTGCTTCCCATCGGGGAGAGTTCGCCGTCCGGGAAGACGTACGCGTCGATGAAGGCGTCCACCTCGTACGCCTTCTCGTCGGCCTCCGGCCGGCGCGCGATCTGGTGGTTGAGCAGCCGCCCGCCCGGCTTCAGGAGCCGGTACAGGATGTCGGCGTACTCCCGGTACCGGACCGAGCCGACGTGCTCGGCCATGCCGATCGACGAGATGGCGTCGAACGGCCCGTCCACGACGTCCCGGTAGTCCTGCACCCGGATCTCGATCCGGTCCGTCAGGCCCTCGTCGGCGATGCGCTTGCGGGCGTACGCGGCCTGCTCGCGCGAGAGCGTGATGCCGACGACCCGGGCCCCGTACTCCTTGGCCGCGTGGATGGCCATCGAGCCCCAGCCGCAGCCCACGTCGAGCAGCCGGTCGCCCTCCTTCAGGCGCAGCTTGCGGGCGATCAGGTCGAGCTTGTCGCGCTGGGCGTCCTCAAGGGTGCCGCCCTCGGTCCAGTACGCGCACGAGTAGACCATCGACGGGCCGAGCACCAGCTCGTAGAAGTCGTTGCCCACGTCGTAGTGGTGGCTGATCGCCTGCTTGTCCCGGCGCTTGGAGTGCCGGGCGCCGCTGCGGCCGCGGATCTCCTCGACGGGCGGCTTCGGCGGCGGGAACGGACCCGCCAGCTTCAGGAGCGTCTTGGCGGCCGCCCGCACCTTCGGGTCGCGCACGGTCTCCAGAGCGCTGCGGGACTCCTCCCCGCGCTCCCAGATGAACCCGGCGAGCTTGTCCAGGACCTCGTACAGATCCCCCTCGACGTCGATCTCACCGGCCACCCAGGCCCGCGCGAGGCCCAGCTCCCCGGGCTTCCACAGGAACCGGCGCAGGGCGCGGCGCTCGCGCACGATCAGTACGGGGCCGCCCGCAGGACCTGCTTCGCTGCCGTCCCAGGCCCGCAGCCGCACCGGGATCCTCGCTCCCAGCACGTCCTCGGCCAGCGCGGTCAGCCGCGACGCGGCGTCGGCCATGGTGCAACACCTCCGTGATCTCGTGCCCCAGAAATGCTTGTCACCATGGGAACACCGTCGGTAGGCAATCCACTCCCACGACGTCGAAATCAGTCCGGAAAAACACGCGAAGGGCCGTCCGCACCACGGATGGCGGACGGCCCTTGCGGGGTACTGCTGGTGCTGCGGAGGTTACGAGGCCTTGGCCTTCTCCTGCGCCGGGGCGGCCGGCGCCGGGGCGGGCTTGGCCGCCTCGTAGAACTCCTCGCGCGGCGTCTCCATGGCACCGAGGGAGACGACCTCGCGCTTGAGGAACATGCCCAGGGTCCAGTCGGCGAAGACGCGGATCTTGCGGTTGAAGGTCGGCATCGCCATGCCGTGGTAGCCACGGTGCATGTACCAGGCGAGACGGCCCTTGAGCTTGATCTTCATCTTGCCCATGACGATCATCGCGACGCCCTTGTGGAGGCCGAGACCCGCGACGGCACCCTTGTTGGCGTGCTCGTAGTCCTTCTGCGGGAAGCCGCGCATGCCGGCCACCACGTTGTCGCCGAGGACCTTGGCCTGGCGCAGGGCGTGCTGGGCGTTCGGCGGGCACCAGGCGCGCTCGCGCGGGACGCCGGCCTTGATCGAGGCCAGGTCCGGGACCTGGGCGTTGTCGCCCGCGGCCCACACGTAGTCGAGGCCGTTGACCTGGAGCTTCTCGTTGCAGTCCACGTGGCCGCGGGGGCCGAGCGGCAGACCGAAGCGGGCGAGCGCCGGGTTCGGCTTGACGCCGGCGGTCCACACGATCGTGTTGGCGTCGACCTCGAGGCCGTTCTTCAGCACGACGTGGCCGTCGACGCAGGAGTCCATCGACGTCTCGAGGTAGATCTCGATGCCGCGGCTCTCCAGGTGCTCCTTGCCGTACTGGCCGAGCTTGGGGCCGACCTCGGGAAGGATCTTGTCGGCGGCGTCGACCAGGATGAAGCGCATGTCCTCGCGCTTCACGTTCTGGTAGTACTTCGCCGCGTCGCGGGCCATGTCCTCGACCTCGCCGATGGTCTCCGCGCCGGCGAAGCCGCCGCCCACGAAGACGAAGGTCAGCGCCTTGCGGCGGACCTCCTCGTCGGTCGTCGAGTCGGCCTTGTCGAGCTGCTCGAGGACGTGGTTGCGCAGGCCGATGGCCTCCTCGATGCCCTTCATGCCGATGCCCTGCTCGGCGAGGCCGGGGATCGGGAAGGTGCGGGAGACGGCACCCATCGCGATGACCAGGTAGTCGAACGGCAGCTCGTACGCCTCGCCGACGAGCGGCGCGATCGTGGCGACCTTGCGGTCCTGGTCGATGGTGGTGACCCGGCCGGTGAGCACCTCGGCTCCGCGCACGACGCGTCGCAGCGGGACGACGACGTGGCGCGGCGAGATGCTGCCGGCGGCGGCTTCGGGGAGGAAGGGCTGGTAGGTCATGTACGACCGCGGGTCGACGACCGTGACGGTCGCCTCCGCATAGCGCATCTTCTTGAGGATGCGCCGTGCCGCGTACAGACCTACGTACCCACCGCCTACTACGAGGATCCTGGGACGCTCCGTGGTGCTCATGCATCCGAGTATCCACCCCCTCAGGAGGGGTGGCTCGTGCGCCCCTTCACAAGCTCGATGGGCACCTCTGCTACACTCCGCCGCCCACGTGACCCACGTCATGTTCGAGCAAAGGAACCAAGGGCTCGGGGCGAACGTTGTTCACCCCTTGTGAACTGGCCCGGAGAGCCTTCCTTAACGCCGAACCGCAGGGCGCGTTCACACGATGGAAACTTCGAGCGAAGTGGCCCCCACGCCTGGGAAAGGACCCTGGGAAGCCCCTCGGAGGGGCCAAAGGCCCTCCAGGAGGGCTCCTGGAGGGCCTTCCGAGCCCATTCTCTTGTGAAGAACTTCACGAAGCTTTTCGCCGGACCGCTCCACAAGGTGCCCCGGAGGGGTATCGGAGGATCCTCAGAGCCTGCCTCACAGGGGCTTATAGGCACGCACTATGCGACGGATAGCGCGATCCCATCGAGGATGTCGTGCTCGCTGACGACGACCTCGGCGGCGCCGGTGCGCTCCATGATCTCCTCCAGCACCAGGGCGCCCGCGATGATCACGTCGACCCGGCCGGGGTGGATCACCGGGATCGCGGCCCGCTCGTCGTGGGTGGAGCCGAGCAGCCGGGCCACCACCTCGTCGACCTGGGCGCGGGAGATCCGGGAGTGGTGGACGCGCTCGGAGTCGTACTCCGGCAGGCCGAGCGCGATCGCGGCGACCGTGGTGACCGAGCCGGCCAGGCCGACCAGCGTCTCGGCCTCGGTGACCGGCACGGTCTCGGCGGCCAGGTCGAGCGCGGCCCGCACGTCGGCGCGGATCGCGGCGACCTCCTCGGCGGTCGGCGGGTCGTGCCGGACGTGCCGCTCGGTCAGGCGTACGCAGCCGATGTCGACGGACCGGGCGGCCTCGACGTGCTTGTTGCCGACCACGAACTCGGTCGAGCCGCCGCCGATGTCGACGACCAGGCGGCGGTCGTCGCCGTGCAGTTCGCCGGTGGCGCCGGTGAAGGAGAACTCGGCCTCCTGGTCGCCGGTGATGACCTCGGGCTCGACGCCCAGGATCCCGACGACGCCGTCGACGAACTCCTCGCGGTTCTCGGCGTCGCGGGAGGCGGAGGTGGCGACGAAGCGCAGCCGGTCGGCGCCTACGCCGAACTCCCTGATGACCTCGGCGTAGGCACGGCAGGCGGCGAAGGTCCGCTCCAGGGCCTCGGGCGCGAGCCGGCCCGTCTTGTCGACGCCCTGGCCGAGCCGGACGATCGTCATCCGCCGGTCCAGCTCGATCAGCTCGCCGGTGACCGGATGGACGTCGGCGACGAGGAGGCGGATGGAGTTCGTACCGCAGTCGATTCCGGCGACCCGGGTCACTTCTCGCCTTCTTCCTTGTCCGGCTCGTCCACGCACGGGGTGACGCAGGGGCCCTTCGCCCACCACTCCGGCAGCATCGCCAGCGCCTCGTCGCCGAACGGGTTCACGCCCGGGCCGGCCACCAGCGAGTGCCCGACGAGCACGTGCAGGCACTTGACCCGGTCCGGCATGCCGCCGGCGCTCGGGAAGCCCTCCAGGACCTCGATGGCGTCGCGGCGCGCGATGTAGTCCTCGTGCGCGGCGCGGTAGGCGGCGGCCAGCTCCGGGTCGGTGGCGAGCCGGGCCTGCATCTCCTTCATGACCCCGTTGGCCTCCAGGGTGCCGATGGCGGAGGCGGCGCGCGGGCAGGTCAGGTAGTACGTGGTCGGGAACGGCGTGCCGTCGGGGAGCCGGGGCGCGGTCTCGACGACGTCCGGGTTGCCGCACGGGCAGCGGTGCGCGATGGCGCGCAGGCCGCGCGGCGGCCGGCCGAGCTGGGCCTCGAACGCGGCGACGTCGGCGGCGGTGGGCTCGGTGCGTTCGGTCTGCGGAGGGGGCGTTTCCATGTCTGCCTTGGTCGTCGGTGGTACGGGTGGGTCAGCGGCGGTCGGCGTTGTCGACGCCGTCCCACAGGTTGTCGTACCAGGGGCGGTCCGTGCCGCCCTGGTCGGTGCGCGGCCGGGCCTGCGCGTCGGGGTCGTTCACGGTGAAGCCGGTCTCGCCGGGCATCACGTAGTGCAGGTGCTCGCGGGCGAGCCGGCGCACATAGGCCGGGTCCTGGAGCCGGGCCTTCTCGTCCCGCAGCTCCTCGACCCGGCGGGCGGCGTCGGCGGCCTTGCGTTCCTGGTCGGCGATCTCGCCCTGCTGGGAGACGTACTGCCGCATCGGGTAGGCGAGCGCCACCACGAGCGAGCAGACGACGAGCGCGAGGAAGGCCGCGCGGCCGGTGAGCCGGGAGCGGGCGGCCTGGCGGCGGGTCTGGGAGCGGTAGACACGGGCAGCGGTCTGCTCGCCGAGCAGCCTGATCCGGGTCGCGGTCGAGAACCGGTCCCGGTCCTTCACGGCCATGTCCAGCGGCTCCCCTGCGTCGCGTGTCTGATCAAACGTGCGTCCCCGCACACGGTACGGGACCGAGTGCGGGGACGTCCGTAACTACAGCGTCAGGGCAGGTCAGCCCGTGAAGCTCAGCCCTTGAAGCGCGGGAAGGCGCTGCGGCCGGCGTAGACCGCGGCGTCGTCGAGGATCTCCTCGATGCGCAGCAGCTGGTTGTACTTGGCGACGCGCTCGGAGCGGGCCGGGGCGCCGGTCTTGATCTGGCCGCAGTTGGTGGCGACGGCGAGGTCGGCGATGGTGACGTCCTCGGTCTCGCCGGAGCGGTGGGACATCATGCACTTGAAGCCGTTGCGCTGGGCGAGCTCGACGGCGTCCAGGGTCTCGGTCAGCGAGCCGATCTGGTTGACCTTGACCAGGAGGGCGTTGGCGGTGCCCTCCTCGATGCCGCGGGCGAGGCGCTCCGGGTTGGTGACGAAGAGGTCGTCGCCGACGAGCTGCACCTTGGTGCCGAGCTTGTCGGTGATGGTCTTCCAGCCGGCCCAGTCGTCCTCGAACAGCGGGTCCTCGATGGAGACGAGCGGGTACGCGGAGACGAGCTCCTCGTAGTACTCGGTCATCTCGGCGGCCGTGCGGGACTTGCCCTCGAACTCGTACGAGCCGTCCTTGTAGAACTCGGAGGCGGCCACGTCGAGGGCGAGCGCGACGTCCTTCCCGGGCACGTAGCCGGCCTGCTTGATGGCCTCGAGGATGAGGTCGAGGGCCTCGCGGTTGGAGCCGAGGTTCGGGGCGAAGCCGCCCTCGTCGCCGAGGCCGGTGGACAGGCCCTTGTCCTTCAGGACCTTCTTGAGGGTGTGGTAGACCTCGGTGCCCCAGCGCAGGGCCTCGGAGAAGGACTCCGCGCCGATCGGGGCGATCATGAACTCCTGGATGTCCACGTTGGAGTCGGCGTGCGAGCCGCCGTTCAGGATGTTCATCATCGGAACGGGCAGCAGGTGCGCGTTCGGGCCGCCCAGGTAGCGGAAGAGCGGGAGGTCGGAGGCCTCGGAGGCGGCGTGCGCGACGGCGAGCGAGACACCGAGGATGGCGTTGGCGCCGAGCGAGCCCTTGTTCTCGGTCGCGTCCAGGTCGAACATCGCCTGGTCGATCAGGCGCTGCTCGGTGGCGTCGTAGCCGACGAGCTCCGGGCCGATCTGCTCGATGACGGCGAGGACGGCCTTCTCGACGCCCTTGCCGAGGTAGCGGTTGGGGTCCCCGTCGCGGAGCTCAATGGCCTCGAACGCACCAGTGGAGGCACCGGAGGGAACGGCAGCACGGCCGGTGCTGCCGTCGTCGAGGCCGACCTCGACCTCGACGGTGGGGTTGCCTCGGGAGTCCAGGATTTCCCGGGCTACGACGACGTCGATGGACGGCACGAGCATCTCCTTCTGGGATGTGACGCTGGTTGTGACGCATGCGGCAAGGTCTCGTTCGCCTTGCGACAAGAGCCTAACCGGCGCGGGGGCTCCGGCCAGCCGGGCGCCCGCCCCCTGGGACGAAAAAGGACCCAAGGGCATGCATTGGGGGACGAAAGAACCCGGTTACCGATCGGTACGAAACGGGCCCGGAGCACAGGCTCCGGGCCCGTTCCAGGGTCACCGCGGGGGGACAGCCGTCAGGCTCACTTGAGGTGGAGCTGCTGGCCCGGGTAGATCAGGTCGGCGTCCTGGACGATGTTCTTGTTCAGCTGGAACAGCTTCTGCCAGCCACCCTTGACGTGGTGCGTCTGGGCGATCTTGCTCAGCGTGTCGCCGGCCTTGACCTTGTACTCGCCGTCACCCTTGGCGACCTTCTTGCCGGTCGGCGTGGTGACGGTCTTCGCGGCCTTCGGCGCGGTGCGCTTCTCGCTGCGGGTGGTCGGCTGCTCGGCGGTGCGCTGGGTGGTGGTCGTCGGCGCGGCCGGCTTCGGGGCGGGGGCCGGGGCCTCGGCGGAGCCGCCGTCGTACGAGGCGCTGGACAGGCCGACGCCGCAGCTCGGCCAGGCACCCTTGCCCTGGCCCGCCAGGACCTTCTCGGCGACGGCGATCTGCTGCGACTTGGAGGCCAGGTCGGCGCGGGAGGCGTAGGCGGTGCCGCCGTAGGCCGCCCAGGTGGAGTTGGTGAACTGCAGGCCGCCGTAGAAGCCGTTGCCCGTGTTGATGGACCAGTCGCCGCCGGACTCGCACTGGGCGACGGCGTCCCACTCGGAGGCGGTGGCGGCCGAGGCGGTGCCAGCGGTCATCAGCGGGGCGGCGACGGCGACGCCGGCGACACCGGCGAGGGTGACGACGCGGGTGGCCTTGGAGGGACGACGGTGTTTGCCCTTGCCGGAAAGCAGCATGGAAGTTCTCCTCACCGACGCCTACGAGGTGAGCTGTCGGGTTCGGGCGAGTGAGTTGCCCGGCCGCGTGTCCTTGCACGCGGCTCCACCCCAAGCCGGTCGTCGGCCGTCTGTCTCAACGGCCGGGGCCGGCACTTACCTTGGGTCCCCCGCTCCTGCCTTCGGCGCTTGCGCGACGACTGTTCCCGGCGTCCGGCGGCAGGATTCGGCGTACCGGTCGGCGGGGCCCGCGGTGGCGAGCGGTCACGACCGTAGACACACCCCCGGCGGAAGTTCAAAGCCCATCAACCCGGAAAAATCGCCCCTACTTGCACTCCGTCAGGTGACGTTTGTGCAGGTGAGGGGCGAAACGCGCAAAGTTTGCGGACGTGACACGGCCGTTCGACAAGAGAGACTCATGTCTCACTTGCACAGAACCGGACATTCAGCCCCTAACTACCCCTCAGGCGTGACCTGGGGCGCGGTCTTCCCGAGGTTCAACTCAAGGCTCTGACCAGGGAGGATGAGGTCGGGGTCGGTGCCGACCGTCTTCTTGTTGGCGTCGTAGAGCGCGGTCCAGCCGCCGGGCAGGGCGTTCTGCTGTGCAATGTCCGACAGGCTGTCACCCGGCTTGACGGTGTATTCGTCCGCACTGGGCGTCTTGTCCGTGTTGTCCGCGGCCGCGTCGCCGGTCGGAGCGGCGTGCCGTCCGGATTCGGGCGTGCCGTCCGTATCGCCCGGTTCTTCTGTCGCGGCGTCACCGCGGTGCTTGCCGGTGCCGGTGGGGGCCGTTTCGGACGCACCGGGCGTACCGGGCGTACCGGAACCATCGGGTGTACCGGGCGTCACGGAGGTGCCGGGCGTCACGGGAGTGGTGGGTGCGTCCGGCGAGGCGGGCGTGGTCGGCGTGGCCGAAGTCGACGGGGCGGCCGGAGTGGTGGGCGCGGTGGGCGTCGTGGCGCTCGACGAGGGCTCGGTGGTCTTCGTGCCCGACTCGGCGGGCAGCCCCTCGGTGCGGTTCGACTCCTGGGGCGCGGCCGGCTGCGCGGGAGTGGTGGCCGGGCCCGGGTCGACGGCGGGCTTCCTGCCGTCGTTCTTCAGGCCGGCGATCGGCGCGCAGGTGGCCCACTGGGTGTCGCCGGCGGCGAGCGCCTTGTCGGCGATGGCGATCTGCTGGGCGCGGCTGGCGAGGTCGGGGCTCGGCGCGTAGGCGAGGCCGCCGTGCCGCTCCCAGCTCTCCTGGGTGAACTGGAGCCCGCCGTAGAGCCCGTTGCCGAAGTTGGCGCTCCAGGCGCCGCCCGACTCGCACTCGGCGACCCGGTCCCAGGTCGGTGCGTCGGCGGCGGAGGCGGAGCCGGTGGCGAGCAGCGGCAGCGCCATGGCCGAGCCGGTGACTCCCGCGGCGACGACGATCGCGGGGGCCTGGCGGGGTCTGCGGTGACGTCCGTTCCCGGAGCGCATGCGGAGTGCCTTTCGCGTGACTGCTGAGGTTGCGGGTGAACGTAGCGGCATTCGAACGCACGTCACAAGTCGATGCAGCGCAGATCACGCGAAGATCACAGCTTTGACGCTCCGTCAGTTCCGCGCGGCTTTGTGGGAAGCGCTGAACTCCACCGGAAGCGTGCGCAGGCCACGCATGATGAGCCCGCCGCGCCACCGCAGTTCCGCCGGATCGGCCCCAAGTCGCAGGTCCGGCAGGCGAGTCAGGAGCGTCGCGAGCGCCGTCTGCCCTTCGAGGCGCGCCAGCGGCGCGCCCAGGCAGTAGTGGATGCCGTGGCCGTACCCCAGGTGCTGGTTGTCGCGGCGCGCCAGATCCAGCGTGTCCGGCTCGTCGAACCGCGCCGGATCCCGGTCCGCGGCCGCGAGCACCACCAGGACCGGGTCGCCGGCCGGGATGTCCTGGCCGCCGATGGTCAGCGCCTCGGTGGCGAAGCGCCAGGTCGCGAGCTCCACCGGCCCGTCGTACCGCAGCAGCTCCTCGATCCCGGTCTCCAGCAGCCCGGTCTCCCCGGCCGCGATCGACTCCTGGAGGCGGGCACGCTGCTCCGGGTGACGAAGCAGGGCATACACACCATTACCGATCAGATTGACCGTGGTCTCGAAACCGGCGAAGAGAAGGATGAAGGCCATGGCGGCGGCCTCGTTCTCGGTGAGGTGCTCGCCGTGGTCCGACGCCCTGATCAGACCGGAGATCAGGTCGTCGCCCGGCTCCTCCCGCTTCTTGTGGATGAGCTCGGCGAGATAGCCCCGCATCTTCTTCACCGACCGCGCCACCCCGCCGCGCGGCCCGCCGCCGTGCCGGATCATCATCCCGGCCCAGTCGCGGAAGTCGTCCTGGTCCTCGCGCGGCACGCCGAGCATGTCGCAGATCGCGTAGATCGGCAGCGGGAACGCGAACTCGTGGATGAGGTCCGCGCTCCCCTTCTCCGCGAAGCCGTCGATGAGCCGGTCGGTCAGCTCCTGCACACGCGGCGCGAACTCCGCGACCCGGCGCGGCGTGAACGCCTTCGACACCAGCCGGCGCAGCCGGGTGTGGTCCGGCGGGTCGATGTTGAGCAGGTGCGTCATCAGCTCGGCCTTGCGCTCGCCCGGGATCCCCGTCTTGCCCTTCGCGTGCGCCGGCTCGTCGTGGTGCGCCGGGTTCTTCGAGAGCCGCTGGTCCGCCAGCGCCTGCCGCGCGTCCGCGTACCGCGTCACCAGCCACGCCTCGACCCCGCTCGGCAGGGTGGCCTTGTGGACCGGCGCGTGCTCCCGCAGCCAGGCGTACGCCGGATACGGATCGGTGGCGAACTCCCAGGTGAAGAGCTCGGGGGCGGGGGTCGACGGCTGCTCGTGCATGCCCCGACCGTAACCGGCCCGCCGACCGCTCACTCGTTCGGTGGACCGGCTCGCGTTCCCGGTGGGTAGGCTCACCGTAAGCGCCAGACTCCGTCGCATGGGAGCGCTGATGAGTGCCGCAGCCGATGAAGAGCGGGCAGAGCAGTACGCATTTCCGACGCCGCCGGCCGGTGGGTGGACTGCGGACGACCTCGACCGGATTCCGGGTCTCCCGCCGCACACCGAGCTGCTCGACGGAGGACTGTTCTTCATGAGTCCGCAGACCGACTTCCACATGGCCACCCTGCGCCTGCTGGAGAACGCCCTGCTGGATTGCGCACCGGACGACCTTTACGTCGTCCGCGAGATGACCACCAAGCTCGGCCTGCGGGACCGGCCGGAGCCCGACCTGATGGTGGTACCGCTGAGCTCCCGCACCGGCCCCGAGCAGACCTGGTACGACCCCAGCCACATCCTCCTCGCCGTCGAGATCGTCTCCGAGGAGTCGGTGGAGCGCGACCGGGAGATCAAGCCCCGTAAGTACGCCGCCGCCCGGATCCCCCATTTCTGGCGGGTGGAGCAGAACGGCGAGCTGCCCGTGGTCTACGTGTACGAGCTCGACCCCGCCACCAACAGCTACGCGGTCACGGGCATCCACCACGACCGGCTCAAGGTCACCCTGCCGTTCGAGATCGACATCGATCTCACCGCCGTGAACCGGCGGCGGGGCGCTCAGGCCTGAACCTCGCCGCCCCGGCAGAGCCACCGGTCTCCTCGCCACGGCCCCGAAGGCGAAGGAATGGCCAAGCCCACCCGTGTGAAGGACCGCGTCGCCTAGATTCAGGACGTGGATGCCCAGTTGCCCCAGTTGCTCAGAAGCACGTTCGCGGTCGTCGAGAGGCGGGCGGAGCACGCCGTCACCTTCTTCTACTCGCACCTCTTCTGGCACAACCCCGGCATGCGCGCGCTGTTCCCCGAGAACCTGGCCCCGCAGCGCGACCGGCTCTTCGCCGCGCTCGCCCATGTGGTGACCCACCTGGAGGACCCCGAGCTCGCCGGCTACCTCGGGCGGCTGGGCCGCGACCACCGCAAGTTCCTGGCCACGCCCGCGCTCTACGCGGCGGTCGGCACCAGCCTGCTCGCCGCCTTCGCGCACACGGCGGGCGCCGCCTGGACGATCGAGGCGGAGAAGGCCTGGACGGAGGCGTACGCGGTACTCGCGGAGGCGATGCAGTCGGGCGCCGAGGAGTCGGTACGGGACGGGCAGCCGGCCTGGTGGGACGCGGACGTGATCGGGCACGAGAGGTACGGCGACGACCTGACGCTGCTGACCCTGCGCCCGCGCCGGCCCTACCCGTACCTCCCCGGCCAGTACGTGAGCGTCAGCACCCTCCACGTCCCCCGGGTCTGGCGCACCTACTCGCTGGCCAACGCGCCCCGCGCCGACGGCACCGTCGAGCTGCACGTCAGCCGCGTCGAGGGCGGCCTGATGAGCACCGCGCTCACCGAGCGGCTCCGACCGGGCGAGACGCTGCGGCTCTCCGCCCCGGGCGGCGCGCTCACCGCCCGGACGCCGCCCGGCAAGCCCCGCACCTACATAGCGGCGGGCACCGGCTGGGCGCCGGTGCGGGCGCTGCTCGAAGAGGCGGCGGCGGACGAGCCCGACCTGGAGGGGCGGCTCTTCCTCGTGGCCCGCGCCAAGGAGTACCTGTACGGACGGGACGACGCCGAGCAGTTCCGAGAACGGATACCCGGGCTGCACGTCACCTACATCACCGCCGCCCCGCGCCGCCCGCGCGACCAGGCCACCGAGCGGCTCGTCCAGACGCTGCGCGCCTCGGTCAACTGGCCGGCCCACGACGTCTACCTCGCCGGCCCGCCCGGGTTCCTCACCGAGGTCACCGAGGAGCTGGCGGAGCTGGGCGCCGCCCCGGACCGGGTCTTCCACGACCGCCTGCCGAGCGCGGGCCGCTTCACCACCCGCCCCGGGTCCCGCGCCGAGTGGCTGATCGAGCCGCCCCAGCTCCACTGGCACGACCCGGACGCGCGCCAGCCCTGAGCCTCTTGCCCATGTGCCCGGCGGCGGCCGCGGCTACGGCACGTTGGTGACCGTCTCGCAGCGGACGGCGGTGTCGGTACCCGCCTCGCCGTCGCAGACGTCGGGTGCGCCGGTTCCGCCGTCGAGGCGGTCGTTGCCCGGGCCGGCCTTGAGGGCGTCCGCTCCGTCTCCGCCCGCCAGACGGTCGTTGCCGCCCGCGCTGCCGACGTTGCCGGTCGTGACGAAGTCGGCGTCGAAGCCGGCGTTGTCGGCGAAGATCCGGTCGTTGCCGGCGCGGCCGTCGATCAGGTCGTTGCCCGCTTCGGTGGGTGTGGAGGTGTCGGGGACGGAGCTGTCGCCGTCGAGTTCCTCGTCCGCGCCTCCCCCGATGATGGTGTCGTTGCCGGCTCCGATCGCAATGCCCGAGAGATCGAAGATGTTGTGGTCGCCGATCGCGACGAACCCGCCGTCCGCGCCCAGGTCGATGTAGTCGTTCCCGCCGCTTCCGCGGGCGGTGGTGGGGGCCTGGCTGTCACCCACCCCGGCGTCCATGCCGAGCCCGCCGAGGAGCACGTCGTTGCCGGCACCCGAGGCGTCGCCTCCGAACCCGCCGGAGTCTCCGAGCATCAAGTCGTTGCCGGCGCCGCCCTCCAGCCGGTCGTTGCCGCCACCCGACGCGGTCAGCCCCCGGCTGTCGCCGGTCAGCCGGTCATTGCCGTTCCCGCCGAAGACGCGGTCGTTGCCGCCGCCGTCGGCATGCCCGCCGATCGCGACGCTGTCACCCCTGATGGTGTCGTCGCCGTCGCCGCCGTACAGCTGGTCGTTTCCTCCTCCGGAGGCGTCACCACCCGGATTGAACACGTCGCCGACGAGCGTGTCGTCGCCGGCGCCACCGTCGATCCGGTCGTCGTCCACCCCGCCGGACAGCGTGTCGTTCCCGCCCAGGCCGCAGATCAGGTCGTCACCGCCCGCGCCGTCGATCACGTCGGCTCCGGCGGTCCCGACGATCACGTCCGGACCGGCCGTGCCGGTGGTGGTCGTGCCGGGGGCCGTCACGACGATGGTCGCCGGCCTGCCGAAGCAGGTGGGGGTCTGGTCGGCAGTGGCGGCCGTGGCGCCGGGCAGGGTGATCGCCCCCGCCGCACAGAGCGTCGCGCAGGCGGTCAGGGCTGCGTTCCAGGGGAATACGGTCCGACGGTGATGGCCCATGGGATGCGACTCCGATCAGATCATGACGTCTGGCGCACCATCACTGTCCACGCCGTCGGCGTCCCACCGGTCCACACGCACGGCGTCATCCGGACAGACCCCTCCCTCCACCCGGCCGGCCCCGGCCGGCGCGGCCGCAGCGACGACGGCCCGCGCGACACGGCGGTGGGTGCGAAACGGGCCGCGACGATCGGGCGTCCCCGCACGGGCCGGCGCCGTCAGTCGCGGAGGTCCGGCGGCGCGCCCTCCGCCGCGCGGATCGCGTCCCGGTAGATCCGGCCCGCCGCGCGCAGCGCCGCCTCCGGGTCGATCCCGGCGGCCTCCGCCCGCACGGCCAGGGCGAGCAGCTCGTAGCCGATGCCGTCACCGGTCGGCGGTGCCACGTCGAGCCCGGCCGTCCGCACCCGGCCCGCGAGCTTGGCCGCGAGCGCGAGGCCCGGCTGGCCCAGCGGCACCCCGTCCGTCACCGAGTCGCGCTGCTTCTCCGCGGCCTTGGTGCGCAGCCAGTGCGCCTTGACGTCCTCGGGGGTCTCGGCGGTCGCGTCGCCGAAGACGTGCGGGTGGCGGTGGACGAGCTTCTCGACGAGCGTGCCGGCGACGTCGTCCACGGAGAACGGCTCCTCGGCGTCCTCCTCCGCGATCCGCGCGTGGAAGACCACCTGCAGCAGGACGTCGCCCAGCTCCTCGCGCAGCGCCTCGCGGTCGCCGTCCTCGATGGCCTCGACGAGCTCGTACGCCTCCTCGATGCCGTACTTGGCGAGCCCCTTGTGGGTCTGCTGCGAGGTCCACGGGCACTCGCGGCGGATCCGGTCCATGACCTGGACGAGGTCGAGCAGCCGCGCGCCCGGCAGGTCGTACGAGCCGGGCAGCAGCTCCAGGTCGGGCATGGCGAAGCGGCCGGAGCCGGCCATCCGCGCGAGCCCGTCGGTCAGCGCCTGGTCGCCCTCGCCGGACGGCAGCACGACGACCGTGCGCCCGCCCGCGCACGCCTCGACCAGCTCGTCGGCGGTGGGCCGGAGGATCTCGACGGCGACTCCGGCCTCGCGCAGATACGGCAGCTGGGGGTGGCCGGCGTCGGGGCAGAGGACCCGGTCGGCCGCGTGCAGCGCCTGCCACGCGGGCCAGGACAGCAGTCCGGGCGCCACGCGGTGGCTGGCGGTGAGCAGGACGATGCGACCGGGGTTCTCAGCGTTCACCCCTCGAACCTACCTCGCCCTACGCACCGGCCTCGGGCGTGGTCCGGCTGATCTGCCGCAGCCACGGCGGGGTGTAGGCGGCGAGCTGGATCTTGGCGTCGTCCCAGGTGCCGTAGCGCGGGTTCACGTCGATCCGCAGCTCCTTGGACGCCTTGGCGAAGGCCTCCTGGAGCTTCTTCTGGCCCTCGGGGGTGTTGGTGACGCCCAGCTTGGCCGCGATCTTGTTCATGAGGACGGCGCGGCGGGCGACGCCGTCGATCTGGTCGGGCGCCACGCTCTGCTGCTGGAGCAGCACGGCCGCCATCTGCGCCTCGCCGCCGCCCTGCCGGGCGAACTCCGCGCGGGTCTGCCGGATCTCGCCGCGGCTGGCGCTGATCCCGTTGTCCTCGGCGACCTGGTCGACGACGCGGTCGAAGATCATGCCGTGCAGCTTCTGCCGGCTGAGGTCGCCGGTCTCCTTGACGAGCCGCGCGCCGTCGGGTGACGCGGCCTGCGCCGCCCGGACGTCCTCGACCTGCGCCTGCAGGCTGGACACCTCGATCCGGCTGCCGCCGACGACGGCGGCCGCTCCCGGGTGGGCGTCGCTGCCGCAGGCGGTGAGGAGCGGGGCCGCGACGAGCAGGGCAGCGGCGGCGGAGACGGAGAGCGCAGTGCGGCGGTGCAAAGGAGCCTCCCGGCGTGGGTCGTGCGTCAGTGGGACGACCGTGCGGTGATCGATGTTAGGCAGTCGCCGTGGCGCGGGCCACTACTTGGCGGCGACTGTCTCGGTTGATTCCGATGTTCCGGTCAACGACTCACGCGTTCGGGTGGTGTCGGGTCCCAGCATGATCGTCCGGGAGAGGACGAAGGTGACGGGGATCGCGGCCGCGGCGGCGATCAGCGGCGCGTAGGTGCTGTCGACGCCCATGAGGCCGACGAGGACGTACACGCCGACCGTCGTGATGACGAAGTTCGCCGCGTTGGTGAGCGGGAAGAGCAGGAACTTCTTCCAGGTCGGACGGGTGCGGTAGGTGAAGTACGAGGTGAGGAAGAAGGACCCGACCATCGACAGCGCGAACGCGAGGACGTGCGCGACGAGGTACGGCGCCCAGCGCCCGAGGAGCAGGTAGAGCCCGTAGTACGTACCGGTGTTGACGACGCCGACCAGGCCGAAGCGCACCACCTGCCAGGTCGTCCTCATCGGCGCAGCAGCTCCTCGTCGTGCCTTCGGGGCCCGGGGACGGCCGCGTTGGTGGCCTTCACCAGGTAGTGCGGCCGCCGCTTCACCTCGTAGTAGATACGGCCGACGTACTCGCCGACCAGTCCCAGCATCACCATCTGCACTCCGGCGAGGGCCGTGACCGTCACCAGCAGCGTGACATATCCGGGCGTCTTCACGCCGTTCACCAGGGCGTCACCGACGATCCAGGCGGCGTACGCGAATGCGAGGGCGACCAGGGTCATTCCGAGGTAGACGGCGGCGCGAAGCGGCTTGTTGTTGAAGGAGAGAAGGCCGTCGAGACCGTAGTTGAGCAGCTTTCCGAAGGTCCATTTAGAACGGCCTTCCTCGCGCACCGCATTCTCGTACTCGAAGGTCGTCGTCCGGAATCCGACCCAGGCGAAGAGGCCCTTGGAGAAACGGTTGTATTCGGTCAGTTCGAGAATCGAGTCGACCGTACGGCGGGAAAGCAGCCGGAAGTCGCCGACGCCGTCGACCAGCTCGACGTCCACCAGGCGGTTGATCGCCCAGTAGTACGCGCGGGCGGTGACGGTGCGGGTGACCCGGTCGCCGGCGCGGGTGCGGCGGGCGATGACCTGGTCGTATCCCTCGGCGTGCAGCGCGAGCATGCGGTGCACGAGCTCCGGCGGGTGCTGAAGGTCGGCGTCCATGATCACCACGGCGTCGCCGGCCGCGTGCTGGAGACCGGCCAGCATGCCGGCCTCCTTGCCGAAGTTGCGGCTGAAGGAGACATAGCGCGCCCGTGGATCCTTTGCGGCGATCTCCTCCAGGAGCGGCAGGGTTCGGTCATGGCTTCCGTCGTCCACGTAGACGATCTCGAATTCTCCGTCGATGCGGGAGAGTTCCTTCGTCACATGGTCGTGGAAGCGACCGATGATCTCTTCTTCGTTGAAGCACGGGACCACGATCGAGAGCAGCACGCACGACACGACAACGGCTGCGGATGTCGGTGCCGGATTCGCGTGGTGAAGGACAGACGACCATTGCGTGAACTGCCCAACCCGGACCGCTGTTTCGGCATTCTTCCTGTCATATTCGACCCGAGATGAAGACCAGGATCAGATGAAGACCAGGATCATTCGCGACGGAGGCCGGCCGCCGGCCGTGGCGGCGCTGCTCGTCGCCCTCGCCGTGTGCGCCGGGGACGCCGTCGCCACCACCTTCCCGTTCGGGCACCACCGACGGAGCGTCAACGACCTGGGCAACCAGTTCCTGCCGTTCCACGCCCGGCTGTGGGACCTGCTGCACGGCCGGGCGGACGGCGGGCTGCTGCTCAACTGGCAGTCGGGCTGGGGCACCAGCTTCCTGCCCGACCTGGGCACCTACCTGACCAGCCCGTTCGCCCCGCTGGTCGCGCTCTTCCCGCGCGCGGACCTGGACTACGCGCTGTACGCCGTGACGGTCCTGAAGATGGCGGCCGCGGCGGCCGCCATGGCCTTCGTGCTGCCGAGGCTCCGGCCGGCCGCCGACGCCCGCATGCGGTGGGGCGCGGGGCTGCTCGGCGCCGCGTACGGGCTGTGCGGCTGGGCGCTCCTGGAGGCCGTCTACAACCCGATGTGGCTGGACGGCCTGATCGCCTTCCCGCTCCTGTGCCTGGTGGGCGTGTGGGTACGGGAGGGGCGGCGGCCGCTGCTCGGCCCGCTGGTGGTCGCGGTCTGCTGGATCGCCAACTTCTACACCGCGTACATGGCGACGCTCGGCGCCGCGCTCGTCCTGATCGTCACGGTGCGGCGGTGGCGGGTGGTGCTGCGGGGCGCGGTGACGGTGCTGCTCGGCGTGGCGCTCGCGTCGCCGCTGCTGCTGCCTTTGTTCCTCGGCACTCGGTACGCGTACCCGGGCGTCGTCCGCGACTTCGTACCGGCCGGCGGGGCGGACCTCGCGGCCCGGCTGATGCCGGCGACGTACGGCTTCTCCACGCCGGCGCTGTTCGTGGCCACGGCGGTGCCGGTGCTCGCGGCCTCGCTGCTCTTCCGGCGGCAGTGGCTGTGGCCGTGCGTGGTGGCGGGCGTGGCGCTGTCGTTCCAGTTCACGCCGACGCACCTGGTGTGGCACGTCTTCGCGACGCCGAACGGCAGCCCGTACCGCCAGACCTTCGTCCTCACCGGCGTGCTCGTCATCGCCGCGTGGACGGCGATCGCCGACGGCGTCCCGGACGCACGCTCGCTGCTCGGCGGCGCGGGCGTGGTGGCCGCGCTCGGGCTGTTCGCGCTGGGCAGCGGGGAGGCGACGCCGGTGGGCTGGGCGCTGTTCGGGCTCGGCCTGGCCGCGGTGGCGGCGGTCGTCTCGCCCCGCCGGTCGATGGTCCTCGTCCTGGCCGCGGTCCTGGTGGCGCAGGCGGCCGCGACGACGGCGTGGGGCGACAAGGAACGCCTGGCGCGCCTCGACGACTATCCGGCCTGGAGCGCCGCCGACACGCGCCGCGCCGATGCCCTGCACCGGGCCGACGGCTGGCCCGCGTACCGCACGGACTCCGGCCGCACCCAGAAGACCGGCAACGAGCCGATGGCGCTCGGCACCCAGGGCGGCTCCTACTACAGCAGCCTCACGCCCGACGTCCTCACCCACACCATGGCCGCCCTCGGCGTCGGCTGGACCTCTCGCGGCCGCAACCTGCAGAGCCTCGACAACCCGGTCACCGACGCCCTCTTCGCCGTCGGCGCGCGCTGGCGCGACGGGAAGGTCATCCGTACGGAAACGGCCCTCCCGCTGGTGACGGTACGGCCGCCGGGCCCCGCGCCGGTCTACGGCGACTCGCCCTTCCGCAACCAGGAACTCCTCCTCGGCGCCCGCGTCTACGAGCCTCCGGCCGCGGACGGCGCCTGCCGCGTCGGCACCGAGGTCTTCTTCTGGTCCCCCGACTACACGGGCAAGGTCCGCTTCGGCGACCGCACGGTCAAGATGCGCGGTCAGCTCCTGAAGTGGCGCGCCACGCTCACGTCGCTGGGCGTCCAGAAGGTCCCCGGCCTGCGCCCGGAGCTCCCGCCCAAGGGCGAACTCGCCTGCCTGGACCACGAGCGGCTGAGGTCGGCGGTGGACGCTCTGCGTGCCCAGGCCCCGACCTCGGTCCACGTCACGGACACCGGCATCCGCGCCGCCCTCCGCCCCGGCACGACCGGCACGGTCGTCCTCTCTGCCCCGCGCATCCCCGGCTGGACCTGCGACGGCCGCCCGGCGTCCTCGTACGGCGGCCTGGTCGCGACGCCGGTCGCGGCCGGACAGCGCGAGATCACCTGCACCTTCCGCCCGCCGGGCCTGAGGGCGGGCCTGGGCGGCGGCGGGGCGGCGGTGCTGCTGCTGGTGGCGTGGGTGTGGCTGGACGTACGGCGGCGTCGGCGGCGAGACGGAGCGTTGTCAGTGGTGCCGTGCATGATCGGAGACGAGGAAGAGGAGAGGGGAAGGCACCATGCCGATCACCAATGAGCAGGTGGCCGCGCGCGCGTTTCTGCGGGGGCTCTACCAGGACGGGTACTACCCGGATCACGTCGTCGACAAGGGCCGGGAGATCCTGCTGCGCCTGTGCGCGCGGATCGAGGCGGAGCGGCCGGCGGATCTCGGGGCGCTCTACGGGCTGACGCAGGCGGCGACGGAGGAGTTCAACGAGCTGGAGGCCGAGTTCGAGGCGGCGGACAGCGAGATAGAGACCGTGGCACGGGAGGAGATCGCCGGGGACTTCTGGTTCGTGGCGCAGGCGTACGGGTTCACGGACGCGGACACGGAGGAGCTGATCGCCACCAGGGAGTGGTGAGCGGCGCGATCACTGGAGCACCACGCAGCCCCGGCGTTCCAGTTCCGCCACCAGCCCGTCCTGCGGCTCGCACCAGTTCCAGCGGAGGTCGAGCTTCTCCAGGGACGGCAGCCCGTCCATGACCCACTCCGGGAGCCGCGCGATGCGGTTGCCGCGCAGGTCGAGCTGGCGCAGGAGCGGCAGCCCGGCGAGGGCGGCGGGGAGGGCCGTCAGGGCGTTCTCGCGGAGTTCGAGGACCCGCAGCTCGCGCAGCTCGGCGACGGAGGCGGGAAGGTCGGTGAGCTGGTTGCCGCGCAACCACAGCTCCCGCAGCCGCGCCGCCCCACCGATCGAGTCGGGGATCTCCCCCAACCGGTTGTTCTGCGCCCGCAGTTCGACGAGCCCGGCCATCTGCCCGATCTCGTCCGGCAGCGCCGTCAGCCTGTTGTCGCCGACGTTGAGGTACCGCAGCCGCGTCAGCCGCCCCAGCGAGGGCGGCAGCTCGCGCAGCGCGTTGTCGTGCACGTAGAGACAGCCGTCGAGGCCGGCCAGCTGGCCGAGTTCGTCGGGGAGGGCGGCCAGGCGGTTGTGCCCGAGGTCCAGCGTCGAAAGCCCTCGCAGCCGCCCGATCGCCGCCGGCAGCTCCGTGATGCCGGTGTCGGCGAGGATCAGCACCCGCAGATCCTCGCCGCGCTCCCACACCGACTCCGGCACGGCGTCCAGCGGTTGCCGCCAGAGGTTCAGTACGTCGTCGGTCACTCCGCGGCGGCCCTCGCCAGCGTCACCAGCACCTCGCCAAGGGCCCGCTTCACGTCCCCGTCCGCCGGCACCCGCACGCACGCCGCGTCCACGATCCGTGCGCCCGTGTACCCGAGCACCGTCCGCAGCGTGGCCCCCGCACCCTCGCCGCGCCCCGGGGCCGCCGCGTTCACCCAGGCAGCGGGCTTGTCGCTGATCTCGACGCCGCCGACCGTCCAGTCGAGCAGGTTCTTGAAGGAACCGGGCAGCGTCCCCGCGTACTCCGGCGTGCAGATCAGCAGGGCGTCCGCCTTCTCGATCGCCGAGCGCAGGGCGGCGACGGCCGGCGGCAGCGGATCGCGGTCGTCGTCGGGGTTGAAGTGCGGCAGATCGGCGAGACCGTCGAACCGGACGGCCTCCACGCCCACCGTCGGCGCCACCTCGTACGCGGTGCGCAGCACGGCCTCGTTCGTGGAGGCAGCGCGCAGGCTGCCGGACAGCAGAAGGACCACCGGTCGCGTCGTCGTCATGCACCCAACGTACGGGACGGGGCGGGTGACGCAGGTCACTTCCAGGGCTGTCACAACTCGGCGGGCCACTCCGTCGTATGGGTGGAAGCGAACGCAGGACAACGGCAAAGGAGCCCGCCATGGAACCCCGCCTCAACCCCCTCGGCAACCCGGCCGTCGCCAAGATCTTCAAGCACTTCGCCGGCGCGGGAATGGCTCTGGCGGACACCACCCTGCCCATGTCGACGCAGGAGCTCGTGAAGATCCGCGCCAGCCAGATCAACGGCTGCGCCGGCTGCCTCGACATGCACACCAAGGAGGCCGCGGCGGCCGGTGAGACCGCGGTCCGCCTCGCCCTCGTCGCCACGTGGCGCGAGGCCACCGTCTACACCGACGCGGAGCGCGCGGCCCTGGCCCTCACCGAGCACGGCACCCGCCTGGCCGACGGCTACGGCGTGCCGGACGACGTCTGGGAGAACGCGGCCAAGCACTACGACGAGGACCAGCTCCTCGCCCTCACCTCGCTGATCGCCCTCATCAACGCGTACAACCGCCTGAACGTCATCCTCCAGGTGCCGGCGGGCAACTACGAGGTCGGCCAGTACAAGAACCACGTCTGACCCTCACCTCTCACCTCACTTCATCCCTTCACTCCCTCCCTTCCCCCTCCGACGTGCTCCTCCGCCAGATGACGGCGGAGGAGCACGTTCGCGTCCGTCTCCGGCAGGCGTCGTGGCGACGCTCGTCGCGTGAGCGTCCAGGGGGGTTGTCGATCTTCCGCTCCCCCGTGTCCACGTATCTCACCGGGCGGGCTCTCGTTGGTCACGCCGTACCAGTCGTGACTCCCGGAAGGCGGACCCATGAAGTCCACGTCCAAGATCGTCAGTGGTGTGCTGTTGGCCGGGGCCATGGCCCTCGGGTCCGCCGGGGTGGCCGCGGCCGACGGGCCCGGCGACGGGGACGCGCCCGCGCCGCGTCCCGCCGTGGCTCCGGATGCGGTGCCGTCGGCGGCGCAGGGCGTGCCCGCCCTCGACGGGCTGCCGCTGTCGGGCAACCAGCTGTCGCCGCTCGGCACGCTGCTCGGCGCCTGAGGGCTCAGCCGAAGATCGCGGTGGGGTCGCCGGTGTACCACGTGTTCTCGATGCGCAGGCGCCGGATGACCCACCGCTCGCCGTCACGGACGAGGTCGACCTCGTAGGGGTTCTTGAGCAGCGCGTGGGTGGCGTGGTCGGCGGTCAGCAGGTGCTGGGCCTCGACGAGGGCCGTGGCGTGGGCGGTGTCGCCGTCGATGGCGATGCGGACGTTGGTGACCTGGTGGGTGGTGTCGACCCGGCCCGTGAACATGGCCAGGATGGTCGTGACGATGGTGTCGCGGCCGGACATCACCGGCGGTGCGGCGCCCCATTTGGCGGCGGCGGGGCGGAAGTCGAGCTCCGCGTCCGGGGCGAAGGCGGAGGCGAAGAGGTCCTTGTCCTTCCGGTCCTGGCCGAGGCCGAAGCGGTAGAGGGCGTCGGTGATCTCGGCGCGGTCCTTGAGCTCGGCGACGGCGGTGGCGAGGGCGGCGACGTCGGTCATGATGTTCTCCCGTTGCAGGTTCGGTGGGGGCTTTCGGTACGTCTGATCCTGCTGCGGGCGACAGGGGGCATCAACGCGCACCTGCGCAACGATCGTGAAGCGTCGGTTAACGAATGGCGGGGGCGGGCCGGGATGCTGGAGCGGCACGAGCTGGAGGCGTTCCTGACGCTCGCCGAGGAGCTGCACTTCGGCCGCACCGCCGAGCGGCTTCACGTCTCGACGGCCCGGGTCAGCCAGACGATCGCGAAGCTGGAGCGCCGTATCGGCGTTCCGCTGTTCCAGCGCACCAGCCGCCGCGTCGCGCTGACACCTCTCGGGCGGCAGTTGTACGAGGAGGTCCGGCCGGCCTGGTCGCGGATCACCGACGCGGTCGAGCGCGCGGTCGAGGCCGGACGGGGTGTGACCGGGGTGCTCAGGGTCGCGTTCACGGGGCCGGCGGCCGGGCAGTTGCTGATCGGCGCCACGCAGGCGTTCCGGGCCCGGCATCCGGAGTGCGAGGTACAGATCAGGGAGGCGCGGCCGTCGGACGTGCTGCCGTGGCTGCGCGCGGGCGAGGTGGATCTCGCGCTGGCCGGGCACCCGGTGCGCGAGGAGGACATGGCGGCGGGGCCGGTGCTGGTACGGGAGGCGCGGATGGTCGCCGTGCCCGTCGGCCATCCGTTCGCCCGCCGTAAGAACGTCGCCCTCGCGGATCTGGCGCGCGTGACCGTGCTGCAGGATCCCGAGACGCCGGGCGCGGCGGCCCTCACGTACAACGAGGTCCTGACGCTCGTCGGCGCCGGCGAGGGCGTCTTCGTCGTCGGTGCGCACGTGCGGCGCTACTTCGCCCGCCCCGACGTCGCCTACGTCCCGATCGCGGACGCTGGGCCGGTGGAGTGGGGCCTGGTGTGGCTCGCGGAGGGCGCGACGGCTCGGGTGCGGGCGTTCGGTGAGGCGGCGCTCGGCCTGGTGGCCTGACACCGGCCACCAGCTACCGGCTGGCCGGCTGAGCGGCTGACCGGCTGACCGGCTGACCGGCTGACCGGCCTGGACGTGCCTCCTAGGAGTGGAACGACCCGAACTTCACGTCCTTGCCGCAGACGTTGAAGACACCGGCCGAACCGTTCGCCTTGGTGACGTTGACGGTGCGGGCGATGTCCTTCGGCAGTGCGATCTCGACCTTGGACGCCTGAACGGCGCAGACCTCGCGCGCGGACGCGCTGCCCTCGAAGTTGAGGTCCGTGTAGAGGACGTCGGCCGTGGCGGAGGCGCCCGCGGCGATGTCGACGGCGTCGGTGCCGGAGGCCGAGTTGTCGGTCTCGACGGGGTCGGACTTGCCCTGGTCGTCCTTGGCCGTCAGGGTGGTCGCGCCCACGAGGGTGCAGGTGCTGCCCGAGGTGTTGGTGACCTTGACCGTGGCGGCCGCCGGCTCCGACTCGCTGGCGTGCGAGGCCGAGGCGATGAACGTGACGGTGGTCGTCTTGGTGGTGCACGCTCCGGCGGCACCGCCACCGGAGCGGGAGCCCTTGCCGGCGCCCGTGGTCGCGGAGGCATGGGTGCTGCCCGTCTTGCCCTTGGACGTACCCGCGGTGCCGGAGCTCGTCGATCCGGTGGTACCGGTCGAGCCCGTGGAGCCGGTCGAGCCCGTAGACGTCGGCGACGCCGTGGTCCCCGAGACGGAGGTGTCGTTGGCCTTGGCCTGGTCGTCGCCCGAGTTGCAGGCGGTGAGGCTGAGGCCAGCGACGAATACAGCGGCCGTCGCGAGGGTGGCGGTACGCAGGCGCATGAGTGGTTGTTCCCCTGGGTCAGTCCGGCACAGTGCCGGTGGGCTTTGACGTGTGCAGCACGTCGAACGCTCCCTCCGCGGTTCCGCAGGCGGCCGGTCGTCCGCCTGTGAATCAACTCACCGGCCGCACGGACAACCGGGGCTCACAGGAAGCCATCTGACAGGCAATCGCCTCCCGCGGAAAGCGGCGCGGGTGCGGGCGTTCGGGGAGGCGGCCGTCGGCCTGCTGGCCTGATCTCGGCTCACTCGTTCGGGTGCCGTGCCGGGCTTGTCGGCGACACCCGCGCCCCGGCCCGCGAGGCTCAGCGTCGGTAGTGCCATGCACGTACAGATGATGGAGGTATCCCGATGAGTGGCGAGACCTACGAGTCCCTGAACATCGAGCCCAAGCCGATCCGCCCGCACCTCCTCGGTGCCGTGACGGTGGTCCTCGGCGACGACTTCTACGCCGGGCGCCGGGAAACCATCACCTTCTCCGGGTTCACGCAGATCAACAAGTGGCCCATGCCGGGCTTCGAGCACCGGGTCGACGAGAACGGTCGCGCGACGTTCGACGTCGAGCTGATCTCCGCGCCCGAGGTCGGGATCAAGGGCTTCAGCTACGAGTTGAACGACCGCGTCCAGATCCTGACGAACCCGTTCCTGCCGAACACGGGCCACATCAGGCAGATCGCGCCCGGCAAGAACTTCCCGGCGGAGTTCCACCTCCGCCGGTTCGGGATCCTGGAGACCAGCACGCTGCGGCTGAGCCACCGCGGCGTCATCGAGACCTTCGGTGTCGTGGACGGCGTGCCCCCCTTCAAGCAGCCGCTGACCGGCCCCTGCCTGGGTGCTCCGCGCGGAGAGGTGTCCGAGGTCGCCGCGGCGCCCGGCGTGGTGCGCGCCACCGGCATGCCCGAAGCCTGGTACCCGGCCAACGACGAGAACGAGCCGGTCGGCATCACGCCGTCGCTGTTCTTCGCCGCGAGCCCGAGCCCCTTCATGACCATGATGGTCGACCCGTCAATGATCATGCAGTGCACGCTGGAGGGATCGCTGACCCTCGCCGTGAACGGCAAGACCGTGAAGGTCGAGCTGGCAGGCGAGCGCGCCAAGGCCGCCGGCGCGGAGATCCTGCTCTTCGGCCCGGAGAAGCACGACGAGGGCAGCGGGGTCCGGGCTCGGCTGTCCCGCCTCGCCGTGGTCGGCGAGTGCGCCGAGCTGGGCGGGCGCGTCATGCTGCGGACGAGCTGGGCGCGGCCGTCGGGCGGCAGCTTCGGCAAGGGCGACGAGGACAGCCTCAGCCGCCTGCGCTACCCGGCTGACCTGCACCTCGACACGTACCTCGAAGTGTGCACCCCGAAGGGCACCCTCTACGCCGGCGCCGCCGTCCCGCTCGCGGGCCGCCCGGCCGACATCGACCCCACCGGCACCGAACTGCGCGCCGAGAGCGACGTCCCGCTGGTGGCGGAGGACGGCACGACGAAGGCGCGGCTCACCGACGTACAGCTGGTCGTGCGCGACAGCCACGTCGGCGAGACGGCCCCGGTCAACGACTGACCCGCTATACCGGCTGGACCGGCCTGACCCGGGAGCGCAGCAGGCAGAACTCGTTGCCTTCCGGGTCGGCCAGCACGTGCCAGCTCTCGTTGCCGGTCTGACCCACGTCGGCCGGCCTGGCGCCGAGGGCGAGCAGCCGCTCCAGCTCGGCGTCCTGGTCGCGATCGGTGGCGTTGACGTCGATGTGCAGCGGGAGCTTGCCGGGGCGCGGGTCGGTGGTGTGGCTGAGGACGAGGGTCGGCAGCGGGTTGCTCGCGTAGTCGGCAGCCGCGCCGGGCGGCCCGATCTCGATGCTTCCGTCGTCTTCCCGGTTCAGTTCGACGTAGCCGAGGACCTCGCTCCAGAAGGCGGCGAGCCGCTCGGGGTCGGCGCAGTCGAGGACCAGTTCGGTGATGCGGCATGCCATGCGCGGCAGTGTACGGAGCCAACTCGTGGGGAAGCGAAGGCATTTCACGTCCGTGCGGCCGGTCGGGCTCGCGCTGGGGCGGGAGGATGCCGTCGAGGCGGCTGGCGAGGAGCCCGGCCGGTGGGTGGGTCGGTCGGTGGTTTCCATCGGCACTCGGCTCTTGCCTCGCGTCTCGCCTTCACGCGGACGACCGGGCCGCGTCCTCCGACGACCCGGTCTCACGGCAGCACCGCACAAACGCCTGGACAGCGGGGTCGGCGTCGCTCGCCGGAGCCCAGGCGATCGCGAGCCGGGTCGGGGAGACACCGTGGACAGGGCGGTAGACGACGCCGGGGCGGGCGTAGAAGCGGGCGGCGGAGGCGGGGGCGAGGGCGATCCCGTAACCGTTGGCGATGGCGCTGAGCCAGTCGTCGGGGTGCTCGGTGACGGCCCCGACACGGGCCGGGTGCCCTTCGCGCTCGTCCGTCGCCAGCCAGTGGTCGCGCCACGAGCCCGTCTCGGCCGGGGCGGCGACGAAGGGCTCGTCCCACAGCTCACGGAAGTCCAGCTCCCGGCGGTCCGCGAGGCGGTGCCCGGCGGCCAGGGCCACGCAGCGGGGCTCGCTGAACAGGACGTGGGTACGCAGGTCTTCCTGACCGGGGAACGGGAGCCGTACGAAGGCGGCGTCGACGTCGCCGTCCGCGAGCCCGGCGCTCGGGTTGGACCAGGCGGCCTGCCGCATCTCGACGCGCCAGCCGGGCAGGGCGCGGGCGAAGGCGGCGATGATGGCGGGCGTGGCCTCGTTGGCGGCGCTGGCGACGAAGCCGACACGGAGGATCCGTTCCGTCCGGGTCGCGGTGCGGCGCGTCTCGGCGAGCAGCCGCTCCCATGCGTCGAGCAGCGGCGAGGCCCCCTCGACCAGGGCCCGGCCGGCCTCGGTCGGGGTCATGCCCTCGCGGGAGCGGGTGAAGAGCCGGACCCCGAGGTCCGTCTCCAGGCGTCTGATCTGCTTGGTGAGCGCGGGCTGGGAGACGTGGAGCCGCTCGGCGGCGCGGGTGAGGCTGCCCTCGCGCGCGACGGCGACGGCGTAGCGCAGCAGCCGGGTGTCGACGTCCATTCCGCCAGGTTATAGAAGCAGGTATTGGACGCCGTTCGGGGTGCGCGAGGAGGGTGGAGGCATGTTCCTCGCCTACGTCCTCGTGACCGCTATGGCCGTCGTCGCGAACGCCGGGATCGTCGCTGCGGATCTCGCCCGCGCCGACTTCGTCCTCGCCAACTCCGCCGAGGTCCGGGTCCCCGCCTCCTGGATCCCGGGCCTCGCCGCCCTGAAGGCCGCGGGGGCGGCGGGCCTCCTCCTCGGCTTGCTGGGGGCCCGGCCGCTGGGCCTCGCCGCCGCTGTCGGCCTGGTGCTCTTCTACGTCGGTGCCGTGGCGACCCACGTCCGGACGCGGGTCTTCCACAGCATCGCGTTCCCGGTGACGTTCCTGCTCCTGGCCGCGGCCACGCTCGCACTCACGCTCACCGTCGCCTGACACGCGGAAGGGGCCGGCCCACACGGGCCGGCCCCTTCCCCACGTTCTGCTGTGCGAGGACTTACTTCGCCTTGACGTCCGTCAGGCAGAGCACGAACTTGTCGGCGTCCCACTGCTGGGCCAGCGCCGAGTACTTGTTCTGGTCGCACTTGTTGAGGTCGAAGGTGTTGTCGTGCACCTCGGCGACCTTGTAGAGGTCCTTCTTGCCCGAGTTGCAGTCCTGGGTGTCGACCTTCGGGTCGTTCTCCGGGCCGCTGACGGTGACGCAGTCGCCGACCTGGGCGTGGACCGGGGTGTCACCCGTGAGGTACGGGATGCCGAGCTTGACCGCGAGGCCGACCACGAGGAGAACGACGAAGCCGCCGATCTTCTTCAGCGCGCCACCCTTCTTCTGCGGAGCGGGCGCGGGCGCCATGGGCGCGGCACCCGGAGCGGCGGCGAACGGGTCGGACGGCGGAGGCGTGGTCATCTCGGAATCCTTGAGCGGCGTGGACACGATCAAACGCGCACGTTACAGACCGCAAAACGGCCAAAAAGGATCTCTTCGTTCCGTTGTCCAATCAGATGCCGAGTCGTGATCCTGCCGACCCGTCAGAAGGGCGCGGGTCAGGGGCCGGCCGGCCTCGGACCCGAGGGCCGAACGGCCCTCCCCACCTGCGACTTCCGTGCGGTTCCCTGGTCGGATGACGGGTCACCACGACGACTACCACGCCCTGCTCGCCCGCCGCGAGGCGATGCGGCTCCGGGACAACCTCCTGCGGCCCTCGCGCACCGCCGTCGCCCCCGCAGCGCAGTCGTACGCGAGAGCCGACGGCGCCGCCGACCAGGAGACCATCACCCGACACCTCGCCGCCGTCACCCCCTTCGCCGGCCTCATCGACCGCCTCTACGCCGCCATGTTCGGCCGCCACCCCTACCTCCGGCAGCTGTTCCCCGACTCCATGGAGTTCCAGCAGGCGCATCTGGAGCGCGCGTTCTGGTTCATGATCGACGGCCTCGACCGGCCCGACGAGCTCGCCGAGTCCTTCGCCCGGCTCGGCCGCGACCACCGGCGGCTCGGCGTGCTGCCCGTGCACTACGAGGTGTTCGAGGCGTCACTGGTGGAGGCGCTGCGGGGCGCCGCCGGATCCGCCTGGGACGGCGAGGCCGAGCGGGCGTGGGTGCGGATGGTGCGGCACGTCTCCGCCGCCATGGTGGACGGCGCAGAGCGGGCCGTCGGCGAGCCGGTGGCCTGGCCCGCCACGGTGACCTCGCACGAGCGGCGCGGGGCCGACCTCGCCGTCGTACGAGTGCGGCCGGCCGAGCCGTACCCGTACCGCGCCGGGCAGTACGCGCGCGTGGAGTCGCCGCTGCTGCCGCACACCTGGCGGCCGTACACGCCCGCCTGCGTGCCGGGCGAGGAGCTGGAGTTCCACGTCCGGCGCACCGCGCCCGGCGGGGTCGGCGACGCGCTCGTCGCGCACACGCGGGTCGGCGACGAGCTGCGGCTCGGCCCGGCGCAGGGGCGGACCACGCTCGACGAGGAGCCGGACCGGGACATCCTGCTCGTCGCGGGCGGCACCGGCTGGGCCACCGCCAAGGCGCTTCTCCAGGAGCTCTCCCACCGCCGCCCGCCCGGCCTGTCGGCCCACCTCTTCCTGGGCGCGCGGACGGCCGGCGACTGGTACGACGGGCCCGCCCTCGAACGGCTGACGGAGCGCTGCCCGTGGCTGCGGGTGAGCCTGGTCTTCGGCGACTCGATGCTGGACGCCGTCCTCGGAGCCCGTACGGACTGGTCGGGACACATGGCGTACGTCAGCGGCCCGGCCGGTCTCGTCACCTCCGCCGTCTGGCACCTCGGCGAGGCCGGCATACCGGCGGAGCGGGTGCGGCACGATCCGCTGCCCGTCACCGCGACCCGCGAGCCGGCGCTGTCCCGGCCGTAGCCGCGCCACGCGCTCGCGCCGATCGGGGTGCGCCACGCCTCGCCCTCGGGCCATGATTCCGGGAGCGGAGTCGATCGAGGGGGAGGCGTCCGGTGCGAGACCAACTCCTGGGCGGCCGTTACCGGTTAGTGCGGCAGCTCGGCGCGGGCGGCATGGGGCAGGTGTGGGAGGCGCGGGACGAGTCGCTGGACCGGCTCGTCGCGGTCAAGGTGATCTCGCTGCTCGCGGGCGGCGGCAGCCATGGCGACGAGGCGCGCGCCCGGTTCCTGCGCGAGGCGCGGATCACCGCCCGGCTGCAGCACCCCGGCATCGTGACCATCCACGACCTCGGGGAGACGGACGACGGCGCCGAGCGGGCTCCGTTCCTGGTGATGGAACTGGTCAGGGGCGAGGGCCTGGACGCGATCCTGCGCCGGGGCCCCGTCGCCCTGCCCGACGCGGCCCACTGGGGCGCGCAGATCTGCGACGCGCTGGCCGACGCGCACCGGGCCGGAGTCATGCACCGGGACATCAAGCCGTCCAACGTCTTCGTCGCTCCCTCCGGCACCGTGAAGCTCCTCGACTTCGGCATCGCGCGGGCCGCCGACCCCTATGCGACGGCCGACCGCCTGACCCAGACCGGCTTCATCATCGGCACGCCGCCCTACATGGCCCCCGAACAGGCCCGTGGCTTCCCGGAGCCCCGCAGCGACCTGTACGCACTCGGCTGCGTCCTCTTCGAGCTGATCACGGGGCGGCTGCCGTTCCAGGCGCCGGACACCGTGGGCTACCTGTCGGCGCACCTCACGCAGGACCCGCCCGCGCCCGGGTCGGTGGCCCCGGGCATCCCGGCCGCCTGGGACGACCTCGTGCTCACCCTGCTCAGGAAGGATCCGGCCCAGCGGTATCCGGACGCCGCCGCCCTCGCTCGGGCCCTGCGGCGACTCGGCGCCGATGCCCGTACCGCCGGCCCGGAACCCGTTCCGCCCCAGCCGGCGGAGTCCCGCGCCGAGCTCCTGGCCCGGCTCGCCGCCGCGATGCGCGCCGTGCACGACGCCGCCGCCGCCCGCACCCCGGTGGTGCGCGTCGCCGCTGCCCGCACCCCCGCAGCGCGTGCCGCCGCTTCCCGCACTCCTGTCGTGCCCGCCACGAAGCCGCTCCGGCCGGCGGCCCCCTCAGGCCCCTCCGCACCGCCTAAGGCCGCTGACCGGACACTGGCCCGTTTCCTCGTCCCGGCACCCCTGGTCGTGGTCCTCCTCATGGCGTTTCAACCCCTGTCGGGCATGGGCCCGCTGACCTACTGCGCCCTTCAGGCGGTCACCCTCGCACTGGCCGCCGCACTCACCCCCCGCTCCGGCGGCGCGGTGCGGGCGGCGGGCTACGCGGCCGCGGCGCTCGACACCACGGGCACCCTGGTGCTCCTGCTCGTGCCCGAGTCCCGCTTCACGTCCTCCGGCACCCCGCTGTGGCCCTACGTCCTGATGTCCGCCGCGGCCGTGGCGACGTACTGCTACCGCGAGACCGGCACCCGCCGGGCCCGGCAGGCCGGGCGGGCCCTTACCGGCCCCTGACCGTGCCGATGTGCCGGGAAGACCTGCGCTGTGGTGCTCATCGCGCCGCTGCTACCGGGGCGTTGCCACCGGCGCGATGTACGCGTAGACCTGCCGGTCCACGTGGACGAGCGGCCAGCCGTGGGCGTACGCCGGAGGAGGGGCCGTCCGGGACGTGAGCACCGCCACCGGGATCCGCCGCGCCGTGCGGGTCAGCGCCTCGGGCGTCGTGTTGGCGTTGTGGCCGTCGGTGTCGGCCGACGAGCAGGCGGCGTAGAAGGCGATGGGGATGTGGGGTGCGGCGGTGTCCTCCCCGGTGAGCAGGCAGGGCGGCCGGACTCCGGCACGGTGCAGTGCGGCGGCGGTCCGTGCCCAGTTCTCGTGGCTGCCCGTCGCCCGCCCGACGACTTGGCGCAGTACGGCACCCTGCACCGCCAGGTGCCCGACGAGCGCCACCGCGGCCACTCCTGCCGCGACCGTACGTCCGGTTCCGCGCGGGAGTCGCACGAGGCGGACGAGGCCGTCGGCGACCGGGATCGCCATCAGGGCGTAGGCCGGCAGCAGGAAGCGGGGAGCGGCGTATCCGATCAGGAACAGATAGGGGAAGGCCACCGCCACCGCGCAGGCCAGGGGGAGCACGGTGACCGCGGCCCGCCGGGTCCGGACCGCCACGGCGAGGCCGACGGCGGCGAGCGCCGGCAGGGCGAGCCACCAGAGGAACAGCACCGGGTTCGGCATCCCGCCCGTACACGGACGGCACAGGACCCGGCCGCTCTGGCTGCGCATCTGGTCGTCGACGGCGATGTTCCAGTGCAGCCCGCCCTGGATGAGCGAGCCGTCGTGAAGCCGCCGGACCAGGCCGCCGTAACCGGTGTACGCCTCGACGATCCACTCGGCGGCCCCGGCGGCGAGTCCCGCGGCGAGTGCGACCAGCAGCCAGGTGTGCCGCCACCGGCGTACGACGAGGGGTGCCACGATCAGCGGCAGGCTCACCCACGCCGCGTCCACGGGACGCATCAGCGCCACCAGTGCCGCGCCGGCGGCGAGTCCCCACAGCGGGGTGCGGAGGGTCCGGTCCGCCTGGGCGCGCAGGAACCAGCCGACGCCGCAGAGGGCGCCGATCGCCACCCAGTAGTTGGGCATCGCCTGCGGGCCGTAGAAGAGCGTCACCCACAAGGAGGAGAACAGGGCGCCGCCCAGGGCGAGCACCTTCACGGGAAACAGCGGCCGCCACACGCGGAGGGCCAGATGGAGCCCGAGCCCGGACAGGACGGCGAGATAGACCCGCAGCAGGGCGGTCGACGACGACCAGGTGGCGATCGGCGCCGCCAGCAGCGAGACGCCACGGGCGCGCGGTGCGCTGAAGAAGGCGGCCGGCGCGTGGCCGCTGACCTGGCTGACGTACACCGTCTCGTCCCAGCCGAGCCCTATCCCCGGTCGCACGAGGACGAGTTGGGCCAGCACGAACGCCACCGCCACGGCGGCGGGGAGGAACGTGCCGTTCCGCAGCGGTCGTCGACCGGTCGCGCGGGCGGTCGGCGCGCGCAGGGTAAGGGTGGTCATTCGCCGTGCCCTCTACGAGGTGGGGTGCCAGAGACGGACGCAGGGCAAAACCGGGCAATCGGGTGAAGAGTGCTCGGGAGTTTAGCGCGACGGCGGCCGCACTCCGACCGGATGCCGACGGGCGGATCCTCACGTTGACGCCGAGGGGCGGCGGCGGACGACGCGGCCGACGGGCGCCGAGGCCGGAGCGGCACGGGGCGGAGCTCTACCTGGCCCCTGGCCTAAGGGCCCCAGCCGTACGCCTCTTGGGAGCTCCTCGGGTCCAGCTGGCGCTGGTGGTCGAGCGCGCGGCGCAGCTCGGCGGCGAGGGGGTGGTACGGGCCCTGGGTGCGCTCGACGTCGAAGAGCAGCGCCCGCAATTCGCTCCGGCCCGACGCGTGGTCGCCCATCGCGAGCAGCAGCAGGCCGATCCGGTGCCGGATGTCGAAGGCCCGCGAGCCCGGTTCGGCGGACTGCTGGAAGGGCAGCAGGGCGCGGTACTCGGCGAGCGCCGCCGCCGGGTCGCCGAGCTGCTCCAGGCACTGGGCCACGTCGAAGCGGAACTCCAGCGTCTGCGGGTCGGCCGGGCCCGCCTCCGCCGCCCGGTCGGCGGCGAGCCGGCGCAGCTCGGGCAGGGCGCGGCGGTACTGGCCGTCGTCCATCAGCGTGCTCGCGTACTGCTTGCGCAGGATGCGGACGACCGGCGACTGCTCGCCGTGCTCGGCGGCGGCCGCCGGGAGGATGCCGCCGAGGATGTCCACGGCCTGTGTGATCGAGCCCTCGCCGAGCAGCCGCTTCACCTCGTCCACGGCGGCCGCCACGTCCGGCCTGGCGGGCGTCGCGGGGGCCGTCGGGGCTGCCTGGGCGGCGGGGCGCTGCGGCCAGGGCGCGTGCGGGCGGCGGAACGGGCGGGTCGGGTCCAGCGGTCCGGAGGGGCCGGGAGCGCCGCGCTGCGGGAGGAGCGGCAGCAGCGTCTCGTACACCTCCTCGGCGCTCGACGGCCGGGCCTGCGGGTCCTTGGCGAGCAGCCGGAGCACGAGCGCCTCCAGGGCCTCCGGCACCTCGGGCCGCAGCCGGCGCACGGGCACGGGCGGCTCGTACAGGTGCCGGTGCAGCACGCCGAGGGCGGTGGAGCCGGCGAAGGGCACGTTGCCGCTGAGGAGTTCGTGCAGCGTCACCCCGAGCGCGTACAGGTCGGTGTACGGGCCGACGGCGCCGCCCATCGCCTGCTCGGGCGCCATGTAGGCGGGACTGCCGATGGGCGAGCCGGTGTGCGTGAGGCGGGTGGTGTCGGTGTCGAGGACGGAGGCCACGCCGAGGTCGAGCACGGTGACGGCACCGTCCGGGCGGACCATCACGTTCCGCGGCTTGAGGTCGCGGTGCACGATCGGCACGGCGTGCACGGCGGCGAGCACCGCGCACAGCTGCGCGGCCACCGACACCGCCCACGGCCACGGATACGGGTCGTGCTCGGCCAGGTGGTCGGCGAGGTCCGCGCCCTCGACGTACTGCATGACCAGGTACAGGTCGTCGCCGTCGCTGCCCGCGTCGTGCACGGTGACCAGGCCCGGGTGGTCGACCTGCGCCGTCACCCGGCACTCGCGCACGAAGCGGCGCCGCAGCTCGTCGGCGGCCGTCGCCGGGCCGCTGAGGCCGGCGGGCTGGAGCAGCTTGACCGCGACGCGCCGGTCGAGCCGGCCGTCGTAGGCTGTCCAGACCTGGCCCATGCCGCCCTGGCCGATGAGGGTGGCCAGCTCGTAACGCCCGCCGACGATCCGGCCGTTCACCGGCCGCCTTCCCGGGGGTCTCTCGGCTCTCTGCGGAGGAGGTCGCTGAGCTCGTCGAGCTCGGCGCGGACCTGGTGGATGCGGGGGTTCGGGGGCGTGAGGGGTTGGGGCTGCGCTTGCGGCTGGGACTGGGGCTGGGGCTGCGGGTAGTCGTAGCCGGGCTGGGGCTGGTGCGCCGGGACCGTCGCCGCGTACGGGTTGTACGGGGACGGGGACGGGGACGGCGGCAGGACCGGGGCCGGTGCGGCGGGTGCGCGGTCGTGACGTATGTCGACGACCAGGAAGTACGCCGTGAACGCCACCGCGTTGAGCAGGATCATCCCGACGACCCAGTCGGCCCGGGACGCGTCCGGGTCGTCCGGCATCAGCACCAGACCCGCGATGACCACCGCGACCGAGACGGCGAGCAGGATCCAGTCCCACACCTTGCGGGTCAGCAGGGCGATGCGCAGCGCCGTCGCCCAGGTCAGGAAGCCGATGCTGAGCAGCGGCAGCACGGCGAAGAGCACGCGCAGCACGATGACGGACGCCGGCACCCCCCGCTGCGGAGGCGGCGTCGGCTGCGGATAGCCGTGGCCGTACATAACTGCTCCTGGATCGAACCGTCTGTCGGAGACGAGCGTATACACCGACTCCGACAGCCACCCAGAGGTTGTACGGAACGGACGATCAGGGGGCGACCGTGCCGTCCGCCAGGCCGTCGTACATGCCCTGCACCAGCTGCTCCCCCAGCCGGCCCGCGAGCCGCAGCGCCTCCTCGAACTCCGCGAGGGCCCGGAACCGGTCCCCGTACCGCCGCTGTTCGGCGAGCGGCAGGCGCGGCAGCTGGAGGCGGCGGACGTCGAGCCGGGTGGCGGTGGAGGCGTACGAGCTGGCCTGGCGGTTGTTGGCGGTGGCGCGCAGGAATCCGGCGAGGAACCAGGGGTCGAGGGCCGCCGGGTCGGGGCGCAGGAGGTGCACGTTGCGGCCGAGGGCGGCGCCGGTGGTGGCCCGGTCGGCCGCGTCGACGACCCGGGCGACCGAGCCGCCGCCGAGGACCGGGACGACGACGTCGCCGGCGGCGAGCAGCGCCGGTTCCTCGGCGGGTTCGCCGGGCGGGGCCTCGGGGAGGGTGCCGGACGGCGGCTGCGCGGCGAGCACGTCGGTGTCGGTGAGGACGGCGACGGGGGCGGTCCCGGCGGCGGTCGTGCCGGTGCCGCCGGCGCGGAGGGTGAGGGCGCCGGCCCGGGCCAGCTCGCCGACGGTCGTGACGGGCCAGCGGCCGGCCGGGCCGCCGGTGTCGGCGGCGGGCGGCGGGGTCAGCTCGCGGGTACGGCGCAGGGCGGCGGTCAGGCGGTCGCGCACGCCGTCGAGCTGGGCCGCGCCCTCGGCGGCGGCGGGCGGCGGGAGATGGCGGGCGGGGGCCAGGTCGACGTCGTCGTCGAGGAGTTCGATGACGGGCACGGACCGGCTCTCGCCGGGGCTCTCGGCGAGCGTGCCGTCCTGGTCGAAGGGGCGCCAGGCGGCGAGGACGGCGGTCTCGACGGCGGGCCAGTCGAGCCGGTCGCGGCCGGCGGCGCTCGTCTCGGTCGCGGTGTCGACGAGGAGCAGCTCGGCGGGCGGGCGGGCGCCGGGGACGGGCCTGCGCAGCACCCAGAGGTGGAGCGGGATGCCGTACGGGGGCGCCGCGCCGGCCGGGAGCGCGACGACGGCCCGCAGCGCGCCGCGCCGCAGCAGGTCGGCGCGGATGCGGCGGCCGGAGCGCCGGGAGGCGGCGGCGGGCGGCATGAGCAGGACGGCGGTGCCGCCGGGGCGCAGCCGGGCCAGGGCGTGCTGGACCCAGGCCAGCTCGGACTCGGTGCGGGCCGGGAAGCCGTACTCCCAGCGCGGGTCGTAGGCGAGCTCGTCGTGGCCCCAGTTGCGCTCGTTGAAGGGCGGGTGGCAGACGACGGCGTCGACGGCGAGGGCCGGGAAGGCGTCGGCGCGGAGGGTGTCGCCGGGCAGCACGTGGACGGTGGGGCCCTTGGCCTTGGCCGTCGTCGCCGTCCCGCCGCCGAGGGCGAGGCGGAGGGCGGTGAGCGCGGCGAGGTCGCGGTCGGCGTCCTGGCCGCAGAGGGTGGTGGCGCCGGTGGCCGCCCGGAGGAGGGCGCCGGTGCCGCAGGCGGGGTCGAGGACGGTGGCGGCGGGGCCGGCGAGGGCCGCCATGAGGGCGGCGGGGCCGGGCGGGGTGAGCGTGTACTGGCGCGGATTGGCGTCCAGGTGGCGGCCGAGCAGGAACTCGAAGGCGTCGGCGGGGCCGGTCTCGGCGGCCAGGTCGGCGGCTCCGCGCAGGAGCGGGACGGACGGGACGAGTTCGTGGGCGGCCGGGGTGCGGACCGACCGGGGGAGGCCGAGGCGCTCGGTCAGCGTCTCCTCCAGCGGCACGGGGAGCACCTCCGCGAGCCGCTCGTCGGGCGCGGCGGCCAGCGCGGGCCAGGCACCGGCCCGGTCCCGTACGAGGAGAAGGACGCAGCCCGCGTGCACGAGGGCGGTGACGGGGCCCGCGGGGTGGCCGGCGATCTGCTGCCAGACGCGCTCGCGCAGCGGGACCTCGGCGAGCTTGCCCTGGACGCGCAGCCACTCCTCGACGTCGGCGAGGGCGAAGGACGGGCTGGTCTCCGTGCCGCCGACGGGCTTGGGGAAGTCGGCGTGCCGGCGGCGCCAGTTGCTCACGGCCGCCCGGCCGACCCCGGCGAGGCGGGCGATGCCCGCGGCGGTCACCTCAGCTGCGGTCGCTTCGGCTGCGGTCGCCTCGGCTGCGCTCTCCGGCATGTGCCGCTCCCCTCGTGCCCTCGTGTGTGACACCGATCTTACTGACCAACGCTGGCGACACCACTTCACAGCGTGAGCTGACCAAAACTTTGTGAACCGTGTTGACTCGGTTCACAGGCTCTGCTGTGATTGATCCATCGCGCCAGACAAACTCACTGTCCGGGAGGACACATGTCGTACACGCAGGCTCCGGTGGCCATGCGGAACGGGCTCGGCACCGCGGCCCTGATCCTCGGCATCATCGGCACGCTCTCCGGTCTCATCCCGCTCTTCTTCTGGCTCGCCGGCGTCCTCGGCCTGATCGCCCTGATCCTGGGCCTGGTCGGCAAGGGCCGCGTGAAGCGCGGCGAGGCGGACAACAAGGGAGTCGCGCTCACCGGCGCGATCCTGGGCCTCGCGGGGCTGGTCCTCTCGGTGGTCGGCGCGGTCATCACGTTCACCGCGGTCAACGACGCGGTGAACGAGATCGACAAGACGCTCAAGGACCTGCCCAGCGCCACCGCCCCGGCCGTGCAGAACCCGGGCGGCAAGCCCCTCGCGGCCGGTGACACCTCCGAGTACGACGACAAGCTGAGGGTCACCGTGTCCGAGCCGAAGGCGTACACGCCGGGCGAGTTCGCGGCCGGCCACACCAAGGGCAACAAGGCGTGGCAGGTCACCGTCACCATCGAGAACGGCGGCAAGAAGAGCTTCGACAGCACGCTGACCTCGCTGAGCGGCCGTACCGGGACGAACGGCGCCACCGCCGAGGAGATCACCGACGACAAGGTCGGCGGCGGCTTCACCGGCTCCGTCCTGCCTGGTAAGAAGGCCACGGCCACCTTCGCCTTCGACACCCCGGCCGCCGCCGAGAACCTCATGGTCGAGGTCGCCCCGGGCGGCGACTACGCCGGCGTCCAGTGGGACCTGAAGCTCGGCTGACTCCGCCCCCGCGCCGGTCCCGCCCCCTCCCCTCGTACCACCCCCTCGGAGAACCACCATGTCTGCCACCGCCCGCCCGCGCCGTGCCGCCCTCGCCACGGCCCTGTGCGCCGCCACCCTCGCCCTGGGTGCGACCGCCTGCGGCCCCTTCGACACCATGGACTCGGACGCGGGCCCGGGCTCGGGCAAGCCGAAGGCGACCGGCCCGTTCGCGGGACTGACCGGATCCCAGATCGCGGACAAGGCCATGGCCACGACGAAGTCCGCGAAGTCGCTCAGCCTCGACATCGACTACAAGACCTCCGACGGCCCCATGAAGGCGTACGTGTCCACCGACCACCAGGGGAGGTGCACCGGCACGATGACCATCGGCGCCACCGGAACCGCCGAGCTCATCCGCCCCGCCGACAAGGCCGTCTACCTCCGCTTCGACAAGGCCTTCCTGAAGGAGCAGACGAAGGGCGAGTCGGCCGAGGTCCAGCGCCAGGTCATGAAGCAGCTCAAGGGCCGCTGGATCAAGACCGACGCCAAGGACCCGGACGCCAAGGACATGCTCGACCTGTGCGACCTGAAGACCCTGCTCGCCGACTTCGAGGGGCCGTACGCGGGGGTGGTGAAGGGGAAGGAGACCACGGTCGACGGCCGGAAGGCGCTCCCCCTCACCCAGGACGCCGGCGGCGAGAAGAGCACCGTGTACGTCGCCACCGAGGGCACCCCGTACGTCCTGCGGATCGTGACGACGGGCGGCTCGGAGCCCGGCACGCTGACCCTCTCCGGCTTCGACAAGCCGGTGGAGGCGAAGACCCCGCCGAAGAAGAGCGTGGTGGACGAGAAGAGCCTCGGCTGAGAAGCCGGTGAGAACGCGAGCGGCGTGAGGACCTCCGGAGGGGGGTGGTCCTCACGCCGCTCGCGTGTTGCGTGGTTGTCGACGCGGCTCACAGCCGGTGGCGCACCCAGATGTTGGGCTCGACGTAGACCGCGTAGCCGCGGGCCGTGTCGCAGTGCACCGGGACCAGCGCGCCCGGGACCTCGACCGGGCCGTCGGTGTCGAAGGGGAGACCGGTCCAGGAGCGCCACTGCGCCAGGGAGCCGCCGATCGTCATCGACGCCGGCGCCACCTTCTCCACCGTGCCGCCGGCCCGCACGTGCACGCGCAGCCACGGGTCGTGCGGCAGGCCGTCCGACGCGCGGGTGCGGTGGGCGTACTCGTGGATGGAGGAACCGGCCTCCAGCTGCTTGCCGTTCGGCCGCAGCGGCGCCACCAGGTCGGTGTGGCCGAGGCGGCGGGCGTTGTCGCGCATCGCGGCCAGCATGCGGTGCGAGACGCCGTTGCCGAGCGCGCTCGTGGCCACGGTGATCTCGATGGCGCTCACGGTGTCGGGCGTGCGGCCGTGCCGCAGGTCCGCGAACGCCCAGAGGAGGACCTGGTCCCAGCCGGTGTCGGGCAGCTCGCCGCGGCCCTCCGCCCGGAGCCGGAACGGCACGCTGAAGCCGCGCGCCACGACGTCCTCGCCGTCGGCGCCGTCGGTCGCGACGAGCACGTACTCCGGGAACTCGGCCACGATCCGCCCGATGTGGCTCCAGCCGACCGGGTCGTACATCATGAACTCCGGCCAGAGGTCCTTCATCTGCCACAGCTTCACCGCGAGGGCGGGGCGTTCGGCGAGCGTCGTGATGTGCAGGTCCATGCGCGCGAGGTTATGCGCGCCGGGGCGGCTGGTGAAACGATTTTCCGTGCAGGTCGGCGTGCAGGGGCGAGGCGGGCGCGGGTCGCTCACACCTTGCCGATGCCCAGCGTGTTCTCCGACGGCAGCAGGCCCGAGCCCACGATCGTCAGCCACGGGCCGCCGAGCAGCTCGTCGAGCCGGGCCGTCGCCTCGGCGCCGAGCGCGACCCACGGCGCGGCCGCGAGCTCGTCCGTGCGGAGTTCGACCTCGGCGCGCAGGGCGCGGCCGGCGTCGGTCGCCGTGCCGTCGGCGTGGACGAGGCCACGGGCGGCGAGGCGGGCGCGGGCCGCGGACCAGTCGGCGGCGGACCAGCCGCGGGTCTCGAAGGTGGCCTCGGCGGCGGCGCCCACGGCCGCGAAGGAGACCAGGGACTCGGCGGGGTCGAGACCGGCGGTGACGAGGGCGGCGAGGTGGCCGTCGCCGCGGTGTTCGCGCAGGATCGTCGCGGCCTGCCAGAGGACGAGGTGCGGGGCGTCGGGCCAGGGGAGTTCGGCGTGGGCGGCGGCCATGGGGCGCCCGGCCGTCGGAGCGGCCGCGGCGGCGCGGCGGGCGAGGGCGGCGGCCTCGGCGATCCCGGGGCTGGCGAGGAGCTCGTCGCCGAGGATCGTGCGGTACGCGCGGTCGACGGCGCGCAGCCGGCCCGCGAGCACGTCGGCGGGCGCGGCGACCTCCCAGGCGGCGGGGACGTGCCGGGCGACCTTCTCGGGACTGAACGTGTAGAAGGCGGACGCGACCCGCTCGGCGCCGACCGGGCCGAGGGCGGCGGCGCGCCAGGCGAAGTAGCTGGGCCAGCGGTCGGACACGTCGTAGCCGAGGTCGGCTGCCTCGTCGAACGCCTCGGGGGCGTAGTAGAGCACCGAGTGCAGGGGTTCGAGCAGGTGCCACAGCTGGCGGACACGGGCCGGTGCGACGGACGTTCCCACGGTTGCCTCCACGGTCATGACGACTTCTCCCGATCACTCATCTTGTCAGTGCCTAGATTGCTCCCGTCGCTCGAACTTGTCAATGACAAGATTCCGCGTACCCTGCTGCCATGACCAACCGGCGCACCTACCACCACGGCGACCTGCGGCAGGCCGTCCTCACCGCCGCCCTCGACGTCATCGCGACCGAGGGCCCCGGCGCGCTCAGCCTGCGCGACCTCGCGCGCCGGGCGGGCGTCTCGCACGCCGCGCCCGCGCACCACTTCAAGGACCGCACGGGCCTGCTCACCGCGATCGCCGCCCAGGGCTACGACCTGCTCGCCGAGGCCCTCGCCGGCGCGGCCGACCTGCGGGAGCGCGGAGTGCGGTACGTACGGTTCGCGGCCGCGCACCCCGCCCACTTCCAGGTGATGTTCCAGCCCGACCTGTACCGGGAGCGGGCCGACGACGCCGAGCTGCTCGCCGCCAGGGCGCGCGCCTCCGCCGAACTCCGCAGCGGCGCCGCGACCCTCGCCGCCGACCCGGCCGTCGCCCGCGACACCGGCATCGCCGCCTGGTCCCTCGCGCACGGCTTCGCGACCCTCCTGCTCACCCACAACCTGGACGACCCGCTGGGCGGGCGGGACCCGGGCGAGACGTTCCGCGCACTGACCGGACTGCTCGGTTCCGCTCAACTCACCGACAACGCACGGGAATAGCCCGAGTCGATCACGCCTTGTCCCTGTCACACGCAGTCACAAAGACAACGGGGACCAGACATGAACAGCCGCGCCACCCTCCGCAGCGCAGGGCTCGCCCTGCTCGCCGCGCTCACCGTCACCACCCTGCCCGCCACGTCCGCCACCGCGGCGGCGCAGCCGGCCTCCCACCCTGCCTCGCAGCCCAACTGGCACGGCGCCTGGGCCGCGTCCCCGCAGTCCCCCACGGCCCCGTTCGGCCCCAACTGGTCCACGCAGGGCTTCGACGACCAGACCGTGCGCCAGACCGTGCGGGTCACGACGGGCGGCACGAAGGCCCGCATCGAGCTCACCAACCGTTACGGCTCCACCCCGCTGCACATCACGGGCGCCACCGTCGCCCGCACCGCCAAGGGCGGCTCCGTGGAGCCCGGTTCGGTCCGCGCGCTCACCTTCGGCGGCGGCCGCACGTCCGCCACCGTGCCCGCCGGCGGCACCCTCCTCAGCGACGGCGTGCCGTTCCGGACCCACGCGCTCGAATCCGTCACCGTCACGCTCTACCTCGCGGGCCCGACCGGCCCGGCCACCTTCCACCACTTCGCCTCCGCGACCAGCTACCGCGCCTCCGGCGACCACCGCGCCGACGAGTCGGGTGCGGCCTTCACCGAGACCAGCACGTCCTGGTACTACCTCTCCGGCGTCGAGGTCTCCGGCGGCCCGGCCACGGCGCAGGGGCCCCGCCGCGACGGCATCGTCGCCTTCGGCGACTCCATCACCGACGGCGTCGGCTCCACCCTCGGCGCCGACAACCGCTACCCCGACGAGCTGGCCGAGCGCCTCGCCGCCACCGGCCGCCCGCGCGCCGTGCTCGACCACGGCATCGGCGGCAACGAGGTCACCAACGACACCACCTGGGCCGGCGAGAAGGCCGTCGCCCGCTTCAGGAAGGACGTGCTGACGGAGAAGGGCGTCGGCACGGTCATCCTCCTGGAGGGCATCAACGACATCGGCGGCAGCGGACCGGCCTTCCCCGGCGGCCCGACCCCCGAGGTCTCGGTCAACCAGCTCATCGAGGGCCACCGCACCCTCATCCGGCAGGCCCACGCCCACGGCATCAAGGTCGTCGGCGCCACCCTCACCCCGATCAAGGGATCCTTCTACTTCACCCCGGAGAACGAGGCGAAGCGCGAGGCGTTCAACGAGTGGGTCCGCACCTCCGGCGCGTACGACACCGTCGTCGACTTCGACCGCGCCGTCGCCGACCCGGCCGACCCCGACCGCATACTCCCCGCCTACGACTCCGGCGACCACCTGCACCCGGGCGACGCCGGCTACCGGGCGATGGCCGACGCGCTCGACCTCGACGAGCTGTAGGACCCGTCGCGGGTGCGGGGCGCGGACCCGATCCGGCCCCGCGCCCCGCACCCGTATACGTACACGTCCCCGGACGGCTACGACCCGAGGATCTCCGCCAGGAACTCGCCCGTCCACGCCAGCAGTTCGCGGCCGACCACCGGCTTGCCGCCGATCTTCCCGGTCGTCGGGCGCGGCACCAGGATCTGGTGGACGGCCGGCTTGATGACAGACTTCGGGTGGAGGCGCTTCAGGCGCAGCTCCTGCGACTCGCGCAGTTCCACGGGCGCGAAACGGATGTTGGGCCCCTGGAGGACGATCTCGCCGACGCCGCAGGCCCGGGCCAGCATGCGCAGGCCGGCGACGAGGAGAAGGTTCTCGACGGGCTCGGGCAGCTTGCCGTAGCGGTCGGTGAGCTCCTCGCGCACGGCCTTGATGTCGGCCTCCGAGTTGGCGGAGGCGATGGCGCGGTACGCCTGGAGGCGTAGCCGCTCGCCCGGCGCGTAGTCGTGCGGGACGTGCGCGTCGACCGGGAGCTCGATCTTGACCTCCAGCGGCTGCTCCTCCTCGGCACCGCCCTCCAGCGAGGCCCGGTAGTCGGCGACGGCCTCGCCGACCATCCGGACGTAGAGGTCGAAGCCGACGCCCGCGATGTGGCCGGACTGCTCGCCGCCGAGCAGGTTGCCCGCGCCGCGGATCTCCAGGTCCTTCATGGCCACGTACATGCCGGCGCCCATCTCGGTGTGCTGGGCGATGGTCGCGAGGCGCTCGTGGGCGGTCTCGGTCAGCGGCTTCTCCGGCGGGTACAGGAAGTAGGCGTAGCCGCGCTCCCGGCCACGGCCGACCCGGCCGCGCAGCTGGTGCAGCTGCGACAGGCCGAAGTTGTCGCCGCGCTCCACGATCAGCGTGTTGGCGTTGGAGATGTCGATGCCGGACTCGACGATCGTCGTCGACACGAGCACGTCGAACTTCTTCTCCCAGAAGTCGACGACGACCTGCTCCAGGGCCTGCTCCGACATCTGCCCGTGCGCCGTCGCGATCCGCGCCTCGGGGACGATCTCGCGCAGCCGGGCCGCCGCCCGGTCGATGGACTCGACGCGGTTGTGGATGTAGAAGACCTGGCCCTCGCGGAGCAGTTCGCGGCGGATGGCCGCGCCGATCTGCTTCTCCTCGTACGGGCCGACGAAGGTGAGGACCGGGTGCCGCTCCTCCGGCGGGGTGGTGATCGTCGACATCTCGCGGATGCCGGTGACCGCCATCTCCAGGGTGCGCGGGATCGGGGTCGCGGACATCGTGAGGACGTCGACGTTGGCGCGGAGCTTCTTCAGCTGCTCCTTGTGCTCGACGCCGAAGCGCTGCTCCTCGTCGACGATGACGAGACCCAGGTCCTTGAACTTCGTCTCGGACGAGAACAGGCGGTGGGTGCCGATGACGACGTCGACCGAGCCCTCCTTCAGCCCCTCCATCGTCGCCTTCGCCTCGGTGTCCGTCTGGAAGCGGGACAGCGCGCGGACGTTGACGGGGAACTGGGAGTAGCGCTCGGAGAAGGTGCCGAAGTGCTGCTGCACGAGCAGCGTCGTCGGCACGAGGACGGCGACCTGCTTGCCGTCCTGGACGGCCTTGAAGGCGGCCCGTACGGCGATCTCGGTCTTGCCGTAGCCGACGTCGCCGCAGATCAGCCGGTCCATCGGGACCGTCTTCTCCATGTCCTCCTTCACCTCGGCGATCGTCGACAGCTGGTCGGGCGTCTCCGCGTACGGGAAGGCGTCCTCCAGCTCGCGCTGCCAGGGCGTGTCGGGACCGAAGGCGTGGCCGGGCGCGGCCATGCGGGCGCTGTAGAGCTTGATCAGGTCGGCGGCGATCTCCTTGACCGCCTTCTTCGCGCGCGCCTTCGTCTTCGTCCAGTCGGCGCCGCCGAGCCGGTGCAGCGTCGGCGCCTCGCCGCCGACGTACTTGGTGACCTGCTCCAGCTGGTCGGTCGGGATGTAGAGGCGGTCGCCGGGCTGGCCGCGCTTGGCGGGGGCGTACTCGACGAGCAGGTACTCGCGGGTCGCGCCCTGCACGGTGCGCTGCACCATCTCGATGTAGCGGCCGACACCGTGCTGCTCGTGCACGATGTAGTCGCCGGCCTCCAGGGTCAGCGGGTCGATCGTCTTGCGCCGCTTGGCCGGCATCCGCTGGCCGTCCTTGCCGGCGGCCTTCTGGCCCGACAGGTCGGTCTCCGTCAGGACCGCGAGCTTCAGCACCGGGTCGACGAAGCCGTAGTCGATCGCGCCGCACGCGACGTGCACGACGGACGGGGCGATCTCCTTCAGGTCGGCGTCGAGACGGGCCGCGATGCCCTCGCCGCCGAGGACCTCGACGGTGCGGGAGGCCGGGCCGTGCGCCTCGGTCACGTACACCGTGCGCCAGCCGTCGGCCAGCCAGCCCTTGGTGTCGGCCAGGGCGCGGGCGGTGTCACCGCGGTACGTCTCCGGGGCGTGCATGCCCAGCTTCAGTGTGTCCGCGCCGACGGTCTCGTCCGCCGCGAACGGCGACACCGACCACCACATCATGTCCAGCTCGCGCGCCCGGTCCCGGACGTCCGCGATCCCCCACAGCGAGGCCGCGCCGACGTCGATCGGGGCCTCGCCACCGCCCGCCGTCGCCGCCCACGACGCCTGCAGGAACTCCTGCGAGGTGGCGACGAGGTCGGCGGCGCGCGTCCGCACCCGCTCCGGGTCGCAGACGACCGCCATCGAGCCCTTGGGCAGGACGTCGAGCAGCAGCTCCATGTCGTCGACGAGGACCGGAGCCAGCGACTCCATGCCCTCGACGGCGATGCCCTCGGCGATCTTGCCGAGCAGCTCGCCCAGCTCCGGGTGGAGCTCGGCGAGCGCCGCCGCCTTCTCCCGTACGGAATCGGTCAGCAGCAGCTCGCGACAGGGCGGGGCCCACAGACCGTGCTCGGCGACTTCCAGGGAACGCTGGTCGGCGACCTTGAAGTAACGGATCTCCTCGACGTCGTCGCCCCAGAACTCGATCCGGAGCGGGTGCTCCTCGGTCGGCGGGAAGACGTCCAGGATGCCGCCGCGGACCGCGAACTCACCGCGCTTCTCGACCAGCTCCACCCGGGAGTACGCGGCCGCCGCCAGGCCCTCGACGATCTCGTTCAAATCCGCCGTCTGGCCCGTCCGCAGCGCCACGGGCTCCAGGTCGCCCAGGCCCTTGACCTGCGGCTGGAGCACGGAACGGACGGGCGCGACGACCACGCTGACCGGGCCGGCCGCCGGGTCGTCCGGCGACGGGTGCGCGAGCCTGCGCAGCACGGCGAGACGGCGGCCGACCGTGTCGGAGCGCGGCGACAGGCGCTCGTGCGGCAGCGTCTCCCACGACGGGTAGTCCACGACCGTGTCGGGGTCGAGGAGCGAGCGCAGGGCCGCCGCCAGGTCCTCGGCCTCGCGGCCCGTCGCCGTGACGGCGAGCACCGGACGCCCCGCCTCGCGGGCGAGCGCGGCCACGGCGAAGGGGCGGGCGGCGGGCGGGCCGACCAGGTCGACGTGCGTGCGGTTGCCGTCACGCGCGGCCTTCACCGCTTCGGCGAGGGCCGCGTCTCGTACGACGACATCAAGCAGACCGTGCAGGCTCATGGGTCTTCCATCCCGGCAGAGGGCAACGCGAACCGCCCGACACGTCTCACGGGCCGGGGGCTCCAGCGTACGCCGAGGCGCCGACAGCCGCCGGGCCACAGCGCGCCACGAGGGCCGGCCGGTGGATTCCGGCCGGCCCTCGTGTCCCTCGTGTCCCTCGCGTCAGACCTCGCGTCGGACCTCACGTCGGACCTCACGTCGGAGCGACGTCAATGGGTCGGCCGGACGCAAGCCACGTCGTACTGGGAGACGGAGTGGACGTTCTTGCTGTTCTGGGGCTGTTCGCCCGCGTAGACGGTGCCGGCCTTGCCTTCTTCGTTGAAGGCGGAACCAGGGGCAGTCGCGGAATGTCCGGGCTGGTTGGGGTTCTCCTCGCAGGACGCGCCGGGCTGGCCGGCGAAAGCGGTGCCCGCGCCGATACCCGCGGCGCCCGCCATGAGGACGGCGGAGGCCACCGCAAGGGCTGCGCGCTTCACGGGATTCATGATCGCTTTTCCTTTCACGGAGCGCTTTCGGGCGTGCGATGCAGGGGTTCCTGTCCATGGATACGGACGGCGGGAGCGGATGGATTGTCCGCCCCCGCCGCCCGACTCCGACCCGGCGGCTAGTCGCTCGCGATCGCGTTCAGCACGTTCATCCGGCCCGCCCTGAACGCCGGCACCAGCGCCGCGAACAGGCCCACGAACGCCGAGCCCACGAAGACCGCCACGATCGTCGGCCACGGGATGTCCAGGACGCCCAGGCCCTCCAGGGCGAGCAGCTTCTGCGCGGCCGTGCCCCAGCCCATGCCCAGACCGAGACCGAGCAGCGCGCCGAAGAGCGCGATGACCACGGACTCCAGGCGGATCATGCGGCGCAGCTGGCGGCGCGAGAGGCCGATGGCGCGCATGAGACCGATCTCGCGGGTCCGCTCGACGACCGACAGCGCGAGGGTGTTCACGACACCGAGCACCGCGACGATGATCGCGAGGGCGAGCAGGCCGTAGACCATGTTGAGGAGCTGGCCGACCTGGTCCTTGAGCTCCTGCTTGTAGTCGGCCTGGTCGGCGACCTTGTACTGCGGGTACGGCTTCAGGGCGGCCTTCATCGACGCGTACGCCGCGTCCTCCTGGCCGTCCTTCGCGGTGCCGAAGACGAGGAAGCTCCTGGGCATGCGGTCGGCGGGCACGTACCGCTCGGCGGTCGCGATGCCGACGGACATCCGGCCCTTGTCGATCCGGGCGTCGTCGGAGGTGATCGCCGCGACGCGCAGGGTGGCCTGCCGGCCGCCGGTGAAGGCGACGGTGAGCCGGTCGCCGACCGTGACGCCGTGCTCGGCGGCGTAGGCGCTGCCGACGGACATCGCGCCCGGCCCGTACGCCTCCGCCAGGCTGCCCGCGGTGGTCGCGCGCCGCACGTCCTGGGCGTACGAGGGGTCGGCGGCGACGAGGCCGGTCTTCTCCTGCCGGCCGCGCGCGTCGGTGACGGTGGCGTCGACCCACTTGTAGCGGGTGACGTGGTCGAGCCCGGCGGCCTTCGCGACGGCGTCCTCGGCCTGCGGCACGATCGGCTGGCCGTTGGCGGACTGGACGATGAAGTCGGCGCCCACGGACCGGTCGAGCTCCTCCGTGGCGGAGGCGACCATCGACGAGCCGACGACCGACAGGCAGGCGACGAGCGCGAGGCCGATCATCAGGGCGGCGCCGGTGGCTCCGGTACGGCGCGGGTTGCGCAGCGCGTTGCGCTCGGCCATGCGGCCGACGGGTCCGAAGACGCGGAGCACGACCGCGCCGAGGACGCGGACGACACCGCCCGCGAGGAGCGGGCCGACGACGACGAAGCCGAGGAGGGAGAGGACGACGCCGAGGCCGAGCCACAGGGAGCCCGCGCCGGCCTCGGCGGCCCGGGTCGCGGTCCACAGCGCGGCGGCGCCGGCGGCGGTGAGGAGCAGGCCGATGCCGCCGCGCACGGCCCCTGCCCGGCCGTCGGCGGGCGTGCCTGTGTCGCGCAGGGCAGCCATCGGGGAGACCCTGGCGGCCCGGCGGGCGGGTACGAAGGCGGCGACGACGGTGACGACGACGCCGAGGACGACGCCGACGACGGGGGTGGTCCAGCGGACGGTGAGGTCCTGCGTGGACAGCTCCATGCCCATCGACGACATGAGCTGCATCAGTCCGACGGCGAGCCCGACGCCCGCCGCGACACCGGCGGCCGAGCCGACGACGCCGAGCAGCAGGGCCTCGACGAGGACGGAACGGTTGATCTGGCGGCGGGAGGAGCCGATGGCCCGCAGCAGGCCGATCTCGCGGGTGCGCTGGGCGACCAGCATCGAGAAGGTGTTGACGATGAGGAAGATGCCGACGAGGAAGGCGATCCCGGCGAAGCCGAGCATCGCGTACTTCATGACGTCGAGGAAGCCGGCGACGTCCTTGCGGCCGGCGTCGGCGGTCTCGGCGGCGGTCTGCAGCTTGTAGCCCGCACCGATCTTCGCCACCACGGCCGTCTTCAGCCCGGCATCGCTGACGCCGGGCGCCGCGTCCGCCGTGATCTGCGTGAACACCCCTTCCCGGCCCAGCAGTTCACGCTGCGCGGTGGCGGTGTCGTACCAGACGAGCGTGGCACCGGGGTTGGTCACCTTGAACTCGGCGATGCCGGAGATCCGCGCCTGGAAGTCGCCGGTGACGGCGATCGTGCGCAGTTCGTCGCCGAGCTTCAGGTGGTGCTTCCCGGCCGTGCCCGCGTCGACGACGACCTCGGTGGGGCCGCGCGGCGCGTGGCCGGAGGTGATCTCGACCGAACGCAGCTCGTTCGGCGTCCAGTTGGCGGCGATGGTCGGGGCGCCGGAGGCGGGACCGACGTTCTCGTTCCGGGAGTCGACGACGGTGACGGCCGTCGAGGTGACGACGCCCTGGACGTTACGGGCCCCGTCGGCCGCCCTCACCTGCGCGACGAGGGCGCCGGGCAGCGTCTCCGGCCGGCCGTTCCGCGGTACCTCGTCGTCCTTGGCGGCGCCTTTCGGGCTGACCGTGACGTCGGAGGCGGTGGTGGCGAAGAGCTTGTCGAAGGTGGTGTTCATGGTGTCGCTGAACACCAGGGTGCCGCAGACGAAGGCGACGGAGAGGAGGACGGCGACGGCGGACAGCGCCATCCGGCCCTTGTGCGCGAGGAGGTTGCGCATCGAGGTCCTGAGGACGGTCCCGCTCATGACGTCCGCCCGCGCGCGTCGAAGTCCTTCATACGGTCGAGGACGGCGTCCGCGGTGGGCCGGTGCATCTCGTCGACGATGCGGCCGTCGGCGAGGTAGAGGACGCGGTCGGCGTAGGAGGCGGCGACGGGGTCGTGGGTGACCATGACGATCGTCTGGCCGAGCGCGTCGACGGACTGCCGCAGGAAGCCGAGCACCTCGGCCCCGGCGCGCGAGTCCAGGTTTCCGGTCGGCTCGTCGCCGAAGATGATCTCGGGCCGGGCGGCGAGCGCCCGGGCCACGGCGACGCGCTGCTGCTGGCCGCCGGAGAGCTGGCCCGGCCGGTGCTTCAGCCGCCCGGCGAGGCCGACCGTCTCGACGACCCGCTCCAGCCACGCCGCGTCCGGCCTGCGGCCGGCGATGTCCATCGGGAGCGTGATGTTCTCCAGGGCGTTCAGCGTCGGCAGGAGGTTGAACGCCTGGAAGATGAACCCGATCCGGTCGCGCCGCAGCTGCGTGAGCTTCTTGTCCTTCAGGGCGGTGATCTCGGTCTCGCCGAGGAAGATCTGGCCGCCGCTGACGGTGTCGAGGCCGGCGAGGCAGTGCATGAGCGTGGACTTGCCGGAGCCCGAGGGGCCCATGATCGCAGTGAACCGCCCGCGGGCGATGTCCACGTCGACGTGGTCGAGCGCGACGACCCGGGTCTCCCCGGACCCGTACGCCTTGACGACCTGCCGCGCCCGCGCGGCGACGGCCGTACTCCCCCCGGTTCCCCCGGGCCTGAGGATGCTCACAGCCGAAGTCACGCCATTTCTCCTATGCATTCGTACGCCGTGTTCGTAAGAACAAGCTAAGAACGGCAGGCCCCGCGTCTCGTCCTCCGCCGGTACGAGCGGCCCCTGGGCTGTATGAGGGAGGGACCCCTAGGGGTTTCTCCGACCCAGGTAGGGGTGGGAGGCTGCCCCGGGCGCACTTGGATGTACGACGCACCCGCCGGGCGGCGGGGGCGCGAGGAGAGGTGGGCCGCATGTCCGAGGCCGGGGCGCACGCGAGACGGGCGACGGGAGCGAAGACGAGCGGGGCGAAGACGACCGGGGCGAGCGGGGCGACCCGACGCGGGCCGGTCGTCGCCGCGCTGATGCTGAGCATGGCGCTGGTCTCGCTCGACAGCACGGTCGTCGCCACCGCCGTACCGCAGATCGTCGGCGACCTCGGCGGTCTGTCGGTCTTCTCCTGGCTGTTCTCCGGCTATCTGCTCGCCGTGACCGTGACCCTGCCGGTGTACGGGAAGCTCAGCGACACCTTCGGCCGCAAGCCGGTCCTGATCGCCGGCATCGCGCTCTTCCTCGCCGGCTCCGTGCTGTGCGCCTCCGCCTGGGGCATGGGCTCGCTCATCGCCTTCCGCGTCGTGCAGGGCCTGGGCGGCGGAGCCCTGCAGGGCACGGTCCAGACGATCGCCGCCGACCTCTACCCGCTGAAGGAACGTCCCCGCATCCAGGCCCGGCTCTCCACCGTCTGGGCCACCTCCGCCGTCGCGGGCCCGGCGGTGGGCGGACTGCTCGCCGGGTACGCGGACTGGCGCTGGATCTTCCTGGTCAACCTGCCACTCGGCGGGGCGGCGCTGTGGCTGATCGGCCGCTATCTGACGGAGCCCGGCGCCCGGACGGCACGGGGCGCCGAGGCCGTACGGGACGGGGCCGGCGTACGGGACGGGGCCGGCGTACGGGACGGGGCCGGCGTACGGGTCGGGGCGCGGCGGCCCGGGGGGCGCCGGGACGGGGGGCGCCGGGGCGGCGTGCGGCACGGGATGCGGCGGTCTGCGGGGCGGTGGGTGGCCGTCGACTGGGCCGGGGCGCTCGCCGTCTTCGGGACCGGGACGCTGCTCCTCACCGGCCTCGTCCAGGGCGGGGTGGCCTGGCCCTGGACGTCGGCGCCGTCACTCGGCCTGTTCGGCGGGGCGGCCGTGCTCGCCGCCCTGACCGTCGTCATCGAGCGGCGGGCCGCCGATCCGATCATCCCCGGCTGGGTCTGGCGCCGCCGGACGATCGCCGCCGTCAACCTGGCGCTCGGCGCGCTCGGCCTGGTGATGGTCGCGCCGACCGTCTTCCTCCCCACGTACGCCCAGGCCGTCCTCGGCCTCGGCCCGATCGCGGCCGGGTTCGTGCTGTCCGCGATGCCGCTCGGCTGGCCCGTCACCGCGGCCCTCTCCAGCCGCCTCTACACCCGCATCGGCTTCCGGCAGACCGCGCTGCTCGGCATGACCCTGGCCCTCCTCGTCCTGCTCGCCTTCCCGCTCCTGCCCTTCCCCGGCGAGCCGTGGCAGCCGGCGCTGCTCATGCTGCTGCTCGGCGCAGCGCTGGGCTTCTTCCAGCTGCCGCTGGTCGTGGGCGTGCAGTCGACCGTCCCGTACGAGGAGCGGGGCACGACGACGGCGTCGGTGCTGTTCGTGCGGCAGATCGGGCAGAGCGTCGGCGCGGCCCTGTTCGGGGCCGTCGCCAACGGCGTCCTGGCGGCCCGGGTCGGAGGCGGGGGCGGGGGCGGGGACCTGGACGGTCTGGTCCGCGACCTGAAGACCCCGGGCGCACTGACCGTCGCGGCCGCCGACCATCTGCGGCGCGCGGTCGCGACGGCCGTCGACTACGTCTACCTGGGAGCGGCGGCCGCGGCGGCGCTCGCCGTCCTGGTCCTGCTGACGGTCGCGCCGCGCCGCTTCCCGGTCCTGAAGGAGCACGAGGAGCCGGGGTCGCACGAGCCGCATGAGGAGCCGGGGCCGCACGAGCCGCACGAGGAGCCGGAGAAGAACGCCCCGGAGGACGCCGGCGGGTCCTGGCCGGGCCCTAGGGGGCGGCCTCCGCGACCCTGACCGGGCCGACGACGGTGAGCGGGATCCGCAGGTTCTCGCAGAGCCGGCGGGTCCGGCACAGGGCGCTCAGACTGGCCGGTGAGGGGTCGGCGGTGGGGAGCTGGACACGGACGAGGCGGGGCCGGTGGGAGTGGACGAGGGCCTCGGTCTCCAGGAAGGCGGCGGCCCGGCTGGTGACGTCGAGGTCGACCAGGAGCGACACGTGCAGGACGCCGTCCTCGAAGGCGTGGTGGATGAGCATCACGATCTCCTTCCCCCGCCCGTCGGGCCGGCGTCCGGCACCGCGGGGTCCAGGAGGACGAGCGGGGCGGACAGCGGCCCGCACACCGGCGGGCGGATCTCCGGCATGTGCCGCCGGGCGGTGGAAGGAGTCGCTTCGCGACCACGTCCGACCTTGCCGGGGAACCTCGCCGGGCTCGTACGGCACAAGGCTAGGCGGAGGCCGTCGTTGATCGCACCTGGTGAGCGGTGTGGCCGGTGCCCCGGGGGTCGGGGTGGGGTGGGCCAGTGAGGGGTCACTGGTGGGTCAGTGGTGGGGCCAGTGGTGGAGGTCAGTGGTGGGCCGCCGCCTCCTCCGGGCTGCGGGGCCAGCGCAGCAGGGCGCCGATGCCGCCGGCGACGGTGTCGGTGGTCGGGACCAGGACGGCCTCGCCGCCCGTGGCGACGGCGCAGCGGACGAGGGCGTCGTCCGCCCGGGCCTGCTGCGGATGCCCGACGCCCAGCCGTTCGGCGTCGGTCCGGCGCACCGCGACCTGGTCGGGTTCGTCGCCCACCCAGATCTCCGTGCGCGGGTCGGCGCCCGCCGGGCTGATCAGCAGCGTGTCGAGCCGGTGCTCGCGGGCGGCCTCGGTCACGGCCGGGACGCCCGCGACGGCGGACTCGCCCCGGCCCGCCCGGAAGCGCTCCAGGGCCGCCTCGACGCCGAGGGCCGTCGACTCCAGGCGCGCGGCCTCGACGTCGGCCGTCAGGAGCGCGGTGTCGGCGCCGGGCGCCCGGCCGCCGTGGCGGCTGATCCGGGTGACGTGACGGAGTTCGGCCGGCAGCTGCTCCAGGACGCCCCGGCACTCCCGCGCACCGCCGGCCAGCATCATCAGCTCGGCCCCGGAGGCGGGGAAGATCCGGGCCAGTTCCGTGGCGACGTGAGCGGCGTTCTCCTGCCAGGTGTTCTCGACGGCGGCGTCGAAGTGCCAGGACGACCAGTCGCCGGACGAGGCCTGGTGCAGGGGCCAGTCACGGCCCTGTACGGAGCCCTCGCCGACGCTTCCGGCGGCGCCGGCGCCGCTGCGACCGCCACTACCGCTGCCGCTGCCGCTGCCGCTGAGCTCGCCGTCGTACATCCGGTAGTCCGCTCCGCTGCGGTCGACCCGTACGACCAGGCACGGAGGGGCCTGTCCGGCGAGTTCGAGGAGCGGGGTGACGCGGGGCAGCGGCCCCCAGTGGGCCTCCGCCATGCCCGGATCGCGGCCGAGCCGGCAGCTCAGGTCGACCTGTCCGTCCGCGGCGAAGAGGGCGAGGCCGTGCGGGGCGTCGGCCGGTGCCGACCGGTCGAGGGCCTCGCGTACGGCGCCGACCGTGGCCTCGTCCGCGCCCTGCTCCCCCAGCGACCGGCACAGTTCGCGCCAGGTCAACTCGCGCCGCTCCGCCGAGGATTCGTCGGGCGGGCCGGTGGTGGCGTACACGGAGGCCCACGGGCCCTCGTGCGCCGCTACGGCGTCAAGGAAGTCGAGCTTCACTGTGACCGCCTCACATCTCGTCGTCGGAGGCGTCGGCGGCGCCGTCCGTGCCGCCGTCGATGCCGGTGTCACGGTGGACGGCGGCCTCCTCGGCGGGCGCGGCACCTTCGTCGGGCCCGGGTCCGGCATCGACCGCGGTGCCGCCGCCGGCCGCCGCCGGGTCGTCCGGCGGGAGCAGGCGGCCGGCGCGGACGGCGCCGGACTCCTCGTCCATCGGCTCGCCCTCGCCGTCCGGCAGGTCGCCGACCCCGTTGCCGGGCGGCGGGGCCGCGTCCGGGCGCTCCTCGGCGAGCCGTTCGTCGAGGGGTGCGCCCTCGCGCGCCTCTCGTACGGTGGTGCCGTGCCCGGTCAGGGAGAAGGCCCGGTCGGGCGGGGAGTATCCCGGCTCCTCCGGGTCTTCCTCGGGTTCGGTGTCGAGCGCGTTCTCCGGGTCGAGCGGCCCGCTCGGCCGGTTGGCGCTGTCGGCGCCGGCCGGCTGGTAGACCTCGTCACCGCGTCCGCGCTCGTCCGATGCCGGCGAGGTGTTCTCGGGCATCGTCACCGCTCCCCTTCCTCACGGTCGGGCTCTTCGTAGGGCGGGGCGTCCACCGGGGGCTCGGGGTCGTGCCAGTCCTCCGCCCGCGTGGGGTGACCGGACCGCACCTGGCCTTCGACTTCCTTCTTGCGGGCGTCGTCGAGGCGGGGTCCGGACTTGCTGCTGCCGCGCTGAGGTGTGGTCATGGCTCGTCTCCTGCGGTCGGTACGGCGAGGCCCGTACCCATGGGCCTTCGATGGGCGGCCGCGCCGCACTCGGCGTGCTGGGTGCGCGGGGTGGGACCGGGCCGGTCCTCGGCCTGCCCGCGCGTCTGTACGGACCCCCTTCCCGCCCTCGCGTGTCCGGGTGTCCCCCGGCGACTACCCACCCCTCGACGGCGCAGACATCACCCGGCCCCGGCGATGAAAGCGGCCCAGGGCGGTGCAGACGTCACCGGCGGCCCGCCCCACGCAAGCAAGCCACGGCCGCCCCGACGTCACCCGCGACCCCACCCACGCAAGCGACCCACGGCGGTGCAGACGTCACCAGCTACCGCGCCGACGCAGGCGGCCCAGGGCGGTGCAGACGTCACCGGCGACCGCGCTCACGCAAACGCCCCACGACCAGCGGGAGTACGGCGGCGAGTTCGCCGATCGCGCCCGTCCACAGCGCCGCCCGCGCGCCCAGGTACTCGCCGATGAGCCCGCCGGCCAGCGCGCCCAGCGGCATGCCGCCCCACACCACGAACCGCACGGTCGCCGTCACCCGGCCCAGGAGCTCCGGCGGGCAGATCCGCTGCCGGAGCGCCACCGAGCCGATCTTGAAGGGCATGAAGGCCGTCCAGCCGAGCCCCTGCAGCGCCACCGCGAGCGCGAACCGCCAGTCCGCCTGGAAGAACGGCAGCGCGGCCAGCCACAGCACCCCGCTCACCGCCACGGAGCCCGCCATCGCCCGCAGCTCGCCGAACCGGCGGGCCACCCGGGCCGTCAGCAGGCTGCCCAGGAAGCCGCCGGCCGCCTCCGCCGTGAAGACGAGCCCGCACAGGAACGGCGAGAGCCGGAGCTCTCCGGCGAGCAGCACGAGCAGCATGGACGCGCCGACCGTGCCGCACAGGTTGGAGATCGCGGCGGTGAGGGTGAGCCCGCGCAGCACCGGCGTGCGGAACACGAACCGCAGCCCCTCGCCGATCTCGCTCCACAGCCGCGCCCCCGCCGCCGTGCGGGCCCCGGGGCGCGGTTCGGGCCGCGGGTCCGGGCGGCGGATGCGGGACAGGAGGACGGCGGAGCCGAGGTAGGTGACCGCGTTGACGGCGAGGGCGACCGGCGCGGTGACGGCCGCGATCAGCGCGCCGCCCGCGCCCGGGCCGGCGGCGGCGGTGACGGTGCGGGTCGACTCCAGGGCCGTGTTGGCGGCCACCAGCTGTTCCTCGTCGACGAGCAGCGGCAGATGGCTCTGGTACGCGATGTCGAAGAAGGCGGTGCAGACGGAGAGCCCGATCGCGACCGCGTACAGCTGCGGAAGCCCGAGCACGCCGAGCCAGGCGGCGAGCGGCAGGGTCGCCAGGAGCACGCCCCGGACCAGGTCGTTCACGATCATCACGCGGCGCCGCCGCATCCGGTCCACCCAGGCCCCGGCGGGCAGCCCGACGAGCAGGAAACCGAGGTACTCGCACATGACGAGCAGCCCGGCCTGGAACGGGGAGGCGCCGAGCGGGCCGATCGCCACGAGCGGCAGCGCGAGGACGGTGATCGCCGTGCCGGCCTGGCTGACCGTGTCGCCGGTCCACAGCCTGCGGAAGTCCGCGATCCGGTGCAGCCGGGGAGGCGAGGAGGTGAGGGTGGTGGTCATGCGGGGGACCTCATCACCCGGCGCGGGCGACGCCCATCGTTTTACGCTGGGCTAAATCCTGGAATCCTGGAATCCAGGGATCCAGGGATCCAGGGATCCAGGGATCCAGGAATCCTGGAGGAGGGCTGGGCTGTTGGGCGGCATACGGTTCGGGGCGGACGATCTCGCCCAGCTGAGGTTCGCGATCTCGCCGCTGTGGGAGACGGCCGCCGCGTTGCGGGCGGTCGCCGACCCGGGCGGCCACGCGCTCCATCTCCCCTGGATCAAAAGGGTGTCGGCCCTCCCCCGGCCGGCCGTCCCGGCCGCCCTCGCCCTCCCGGCGCCGCGCTGTCCGCTCGCCGAGTTCGAGGAGGAGCTCGCCGCGCTCGACGGGCCGGGCGGCGAGGCACTGCGCGCGTGGTGGGAGGCGGGCGTCCGGCCGTACTGGCCGCGCGTCCGGGCCGTACTGGAGGCCGATCTCGCCCACCGCACACGGCAGCTGACGGAGGACGGCATCCAGGAGGTGCTGACCCGGCTGCACCCGAACCTGCGCTGGACCGGCGAGCGGCTGGAGTCGGCGGAGCTCGGTCGCGGTGAACTCGCCTTGGACGGGGCCGGGTTGACGCTGGCGCCGAGCGCCTTCGCGACCCGCTGCGCACTGCTGCCGGGACGGCCCGGCACGCCGCCGTGCCTGGTGTATCCGGCCCGCGGGGTGGGACTGCTGTGGGAGCGCGGGGCGGCGGCCGGTGACGGGCTGGCCCGACTGCTCGGGCGCAGCAGGGCGGAGCTGCTGGCCCGTACCACCACACCGGCCACGACCACGGCCCTCGCCGCACAGACCGGCCTGACGCCGGGCGCGGTCTCCCAGCACCTGGCGGTGTTGCGCGACACGGGCCTGGTGAGCGGCCACCGCTACCGGCGCGAGGTCTACTACCGGGCGAGCGAGCTGGGCCGTTCACTGCTGGCGGGCACGGGCACGAGCGCGGGCGCGGGCACGGGCGCGGCCTAGGCCAGCGGACACGGGCTGGGCCAGTGGGCACAGGCGCGGGCCATCCCAGCGGGCAAGGCGCGGCCCGGGTCAGCGGCACCAGCAGGCGCAGGCGCAGGCCAAGCCAGCGGGCAAGGCGCGGCCCGGGCCAGCGGCACCAGCGGGCACAGGCGCGGGCCAGGCCAGCGGGCAGGGCGCAGGCCATCCCAGCGGGCAGGGCGCGGCCCGGGCCAGCGGCACCAGCAGGCACAGGCGCGGCCCAGGCCAGCGGGCACAGGCCAGGCCAGCGGGCAAGGCGCGAACGCGGGCTAGGTCTCCGTGCCGCCGCCGGACTCGGGGCCGGTGGTCCCGGGGCCGGCGACGCGGCCCGTCAGGGTCGCCAGCGAGGCGCGGATGTGTGCCATGTGGGAGTGGATCTCGTCGCGGGCCTCCTCGTGCTCGCGCAGCACCCGCTCCGTCTCGCGCTCCGTCCGCTCCCGCGCGAGGCGCGCCTCGGCGAGCAGCGCCGCCGCCTTCGCCTCCGCGTCCTCCTGGCCGTGCCGGGCGGCCTCCTCGGTCTCGGCGAGGGCCCGGCGGGCCTCGTCGAGCCGCGCCTCGGCCAGGGCGGTCGACTCGGCGTGCGCGGCGTCCTGTTCGGCCGTCCGGGCCGCGTCCTCCCGGTCGGCCGCCTCCCGCGCCGCGGTCTGCTCCTCGTGCTGCCGCGCGAGGAGTGCGGCGGCCTCGCGTTCGATGGCCTCGAAGGCGGCACGGGCCTCGGCGCGCTGTTCGTCGGCGTCGCGCTGCGCGGCGGTACGGATCGACTCGGCGCGCTCGCCGGCCGCCGCCAGGACGGCGCGGGCCGCCGACTCGGCCGCGGTCCGCACGCCCTCCGCGTACGCCGCGGCCGCGGCCGCCGCCTCCTGCCCGGCCGCCTCCGCCGCCTCCGCGAGGGAGCGCGCCTCGGCCTCCGCGGCCCGTACGAGCGCCTCGTCCTCGGCCTCGACGAGCTCCAGGATCCGGCGGGCGCGCTCGCCCAGGGACTCGTAACGCTGCGGCGCGAGGGCCGCGACGACCTCGCGGAGCCGGGCCGCCTCCTCCTCCATCTCCTCGGCGAGCACGGTCAGTCGCGCCGCCCGCTCCCAGGCGGCGTCGCGTTCGGCGGAGAGCGCGGCCAGGTACCGGTCGACCTGCTCCGGGCGATAACCGCGCCCGCGCCCGAAGGATCCGGTGGAGAAGCTCATGTGACAAGAATGCGGCATGAGAACGGACAAAAGGCGCCCGACGTGAATACACGTCGAGCGCCTTTTGTCACATTGCGAAAGGTGTGAACTAGAGCAGACCGTCCCACATCTGCTCGAGCAGCACCGACCACCAGTTCTCCGGCGAGGACAGCGCCGCCGGGTCCAGCATCGCCAGCTGGGCCTGGAAGTCGACCGTCCAGCGGCCCGCCTGCTCCGGGTTGAGCCCGAAGCGGAGCCGCCACATCCGGCCGAGCAGCGCCAGGCAGCGCACGAACTCGGGCAGCCCGGAGTTCACGAACTGCGGCGGCACCGACTGCCCGCCCGGACCGGCCTCCACCGGCACGGCCACGATGTTCGCGGTCCCGTACTGGACACAGATCGCCCGGCCGAAGTCCGAACCGAGGACGAGGTACGAGCTCGCGTCCGGCGCCGGCTGGACCTGCCGCTGCGCCGCCAGCTCCGCGAGCGTCGGCACCACCGGCATCGCCGGCTGCGCCCAGAAGAACGGACCGAAGTCGGCCGGCAGACCCGCCCACAGGAGCGTGACCGCCACCAGCTCCGGCACGCCCTGCCGGGACACCGCGCGCTGGTCGAAGCGCAGGATCCCCGGCCCGAACGCCCCGGCCAGCTCCTGCGCCACCCCGTCCGGCGGCAGCGGCGGCGCCGGCTGCACCTGCGGCAACGGCGCCCGCACCGGCGCGGGCCGCGCCGGACCGTCCGCGACCTGGTGCAACTCACCCTGGTGAGTGAGAAGTTGACGCATGCCCTGCTGCCGGCCCGCGTGGTCACGGCCGTACGGCGCGATGTTGGTGACCCGCGCCTGCGGCCAGGTCTCCCGGATCATGCGCGCGCAGTAACCACCCGGCAGCTCGCACGACTCCAACTCCGTGTGGAGTTCCAGCACTTGCTGCGGCGGCACGTTCAGCGCGCGCAGCTCGTGCAGGATCTGCCACTCCGGGTGCGGCGTGCCCGGCGCGGAACGGCGGATGATCTGCTGCTCCGAACCGTCGGGCGCGCGGTACCGCAACACGGCCTGGTAGCCGGGGCCGACGGTCGGCTGACCGGTCGGCTGCGGCTGCGGATAGCCGTACGCGGGCGCGTTCGCCGGTGCGGGGGCCGGCCCCGGCGGCGGAGGCGGCCCGGCCGGACCGGGCTGCGCCAGCATCGTCGCGGCGTGCGCGACCCCACCGGGCGGCGTCACGCCCGCACCGGGCACACCCGGCGGCGGAGGCGGAGGCAACGGCGTACCGGGCCCACCCTGACTCGGGTGCGCCAGCATCGTCGCCGCGTGCGCCACCCCACCGGGCGGCGTCACGCCCCCACCGGGCACACCCGGCGGCGGAGGCGGAGGCAACGGCGTACCGGGCCCACCCTGACTCGGGTGCGCCAGCATCGTCGCCGCGTGGTGCACGGCGGGCGGCGGCGTCGGCGCACCGGGAGGACCGGGCGGAGCCACGGGAGCCGACGGGGCCGGGGCGGCAGGCGGGGCAGGCGGGCCGTCCGGAAGCTGCGAGACCAACTGCGTCCGCACGTATCCACCGGGCGGCGGCGTGGCCTTGCTCGTCGCCGCAGCCGCGATGTCCGCCGCCCCGGGCGGCGGCGTCGGCCCGGAGGAGGGCGTGGGAGGAACGGGCGGCGCGGAGGGCGCGGACGGCGCAGACGGCGTCGACGGCGTCGAAGGCGTCGAGGAGGGCGCGGACGGCGTCGAAGGCGTCGAGGAGGGCGCGGACGGCGTCGAAGGCGCGCCCTGCCCGAACGTCCCGTCCAGGTTCATCCGCGGCGCGATCGCGGTCGCCGGCAGCGCACTCCCGCCCTTCATCAACGCGGTCGGCGCATCAGGCCCCACCGCAGGCGGCGGCGCGTCCTCGTCGTCGGCCCCCGACAACGGCGGCGCGAACACCGTCGCCGGCAACGGCACCGCCCCGTCCGCCCCACCGGAGCTGGCATTGGCATCGGCCCAGGGGCTCGGCGCGGGCGCGGGGGTGGCGGACGCGGGCGCGGGCGCGGGGGTGGACTCAGGGGAGGGCGCAGGCACGGCGCCGAGCACGGCGGTCGGCGCGGAAGCCGCTGACGGGGAGGGCGTGGCGGGCGTGGCGGTGGGCGCGGGCGGAACCGCGTCCGCCGGAGCGTCGACCGGCGCGGCAGACACCTCGTCGCCTGCGGGGCCCACGGGCTCGGCAACCGGGGCGGCGAACGGGTCAACCGGGGCGGAAGCCCCGGAGCCCGCCGCAGCGGCGGACGCGGACGGCACCGCCTCCGCAGGAGCGGCGAAGGGCGCACCCGACGGCACGCCGTCGACCGGGGTACCGGCCGAGCCGTTACCCGCCTCCGGCGCCGACGATTCGCTCCCCGCCGCAGCGTCGGCCGCCGGGACGGCGAACGGCGGCACGGACGCCTCGCCGGCGGCCACACCGGCCTCGGCGACACTGCCCGCGGGCCCGGCGCCCGGCGCCGACGACGTACCGGCCGAACCGGCACCCGCCTGCGCCGCGGACGCCTCGGCCGCGGCAGAGCCCGTGCCGGAAGCCTCGCCGGAACCGGCCGCGGCGCCCGCGCTCAACCCCGTCGACGCATCCGCACCCGCCGTCTCCCCCGTCGCCTGCGACGCGTTCGACGCCACCGGCGGGAGGCCGATCTTGTCCGCGGCCTCCTGGAGCCACTCAGGGGGGCTCAGCAGGAAGGACGTCTGGTTGAGGTCGATGCGGGGCGCGGCCTGGGCCGGAATCGGGGCGGCGGGCTCGGCGGCGGCGCCGTACTCCTCCTCGTAGCGGCGGATGACCTCACCCACCGGCAGACCCGGCCACAGCGTGGCCTCGCCGCTGTCGCGGGCGATGACGAGACGGAGCCGGTCGCCGTCCGGCGTCCGCGTCTCCTCGCGGTCCTCGGCCCAGACGACGAAGCCCAGCCCGAACTCGCGTACCCGCACCTCCCGGTGCAGATACGCCGGCACGTCGCCGTTGATCCATTCCTCGGCGCGCTCCTGCGCCTGCGCGAAGGTCACCACAGCCAGTTCACTCCCCCACCGGGACAACGGGCACGGCGCGCGCGAAGCCGCCGTCCACCATCAGGTTCGCCACCGTCTCCAACTCCGGCGGATTTCCCGCAAGACGCTGCAGGAACTCGTCGAAGTCCGCACCACAGGGCAGCAGCAGCCGCTCGACGCGCTCGTTCACCGTCCAGCCGGCCGCCACCGCACCCGCGTCACGCGCGTCGTCGTACGGGCAGAACCAGACCGAGCCGACCGCCTCGCCCCGCACCTTCACCGCCAGGATGCCGCCCTGGACGAAGGCCACACCCAGGAAGTCCTTGGTGAGGTGGTCGCGCAGACACTTGTTGACGTAGACGAGGTCGTTGATCCCCGCCTCCTCGCGCACCGTGAAGAACGGCTGGTCGACGAGGAGACCCAGCTCGGCGTCGAGGGCCGTGCCGACCGGGGCACAGCCGCCCGCCGCCTTGAGGAAGGAGCGGTACGCACCGGGCAGCCGGTAACCGAGGTCCTCCTCGACGCCCTGGACCTGCTGCTCGGACACCGACACGACGCGCTTCGGCAGACCGAAGTGCGCGGGGCGGGTCTCCTGCAGCGGGCGGGTGCCGCGCTTCGCCTGGTCGACGCCCGCCGCCGTCGCGATGCCGCCGTGATGGCGCAGCAGCGCCTTCACCTCGACCGGGACCAGTTCGAGGCGCCGCGACCCCACCACGTGGTGCCACGTCCAGCCGTGCGGCGTCGCCACCGCCGGAATCGTGTCCCACAGCTCGTGACCGGTCGCGGCGAGGGCCGCGTTCGCCGACACGTAGTCCGTCAGGCGCAGTTCGTCGACGCCGAACCCCTCCGGCGGATCGGCGATCTCCGCCGCCGCCCGCGCGTACGGAGAGAAGTCCGGGTAGCCGCGCTCGTCCACCCGTACCCCTCGGGGATGGCGGGAGGCCCGGACCGGGTCCGGGAAGTGCACGAGCTGCCCGGCGTACGCCGCGTTCGGCGGCGCGGTGTCCTGGCCGAGCCGACCTGTCGTCATGGCGGTTGCCCCCTGAGTGGCTGCTGCTGCCCTGTGGCTTTGCTGGCTGGTCCGCACAGCCTATGCGGTGCCACAAGGGCACGACCCGGGCCACCGCGGCGACCGCACCGACGGTGACCAACTGTCACGACGGCATGACAGAACCGCCATGGTTCCGACACGCCGATTGCACGTTTCCGCGCCCCAGCTTCCCCATCGGGCACGGCGTTTGGCAGGCTGTTCCCGCAACTCGGGGGATTGCAGGAGGGGAAGAACAGCACCATGCACGCAAGCGCAACACAGGCACCAATGCCCACTCAGGGTGACCCACGCCTCAGCTGGGGCAGCCGCGCCGACGCCCGCCGCGCCCCCTTACTGCGACACCGCCGCGACGGCATCCTGCCCACCGTCGGCGCCGCCCTCTCCGTCCGCGGCGAGACCCTCACCTGCACCGCGGCCCGCGGCGACCTGGCGCCCGCGCTCCACCCGCTCGTACAGGACTTCCTCGACACCCTCACCAGCGGCCAGCGCGAACGCTTCACCGGACGATGTCCCGAGGCGATCCTGCTCTCCCGGCACCTCACCGCCACCGACAACGCGCGCTCCAAGCGCGCCCAGCGCAAGCCGCTCACCCACGGCGAGGCCCGCCGCTCGCTCAAGCACGCCAAGCTCACCGCCCGCCGCATCCGCGAGGACGGCGACCCGCTGCACGGCAGCTACGCCGCGCCCTGCCGGTCCTGCACGGCGATGCTCGACCACTTCGGCGTCCTCACGGTCGACCCGACCGCCCCGACCACCCCTGCCGAGAACAGCTGACCCACGCACATGACCGACCACAGCACCACCCGTTTCCCGGTCAACGTCGACGCCGCCCTCCGCGAGGCGGGCTGGCAGCCCGGCCGCTGGGACATCAAACTCGCCGAGGAATGGGCCGACGCCCTGCGCGCCTACGTCTCCCCCGGCGGACACCGGCACGCCGTCTTCCCGGCCATCGTCGAGGCGTGGGCCGAGTTCGGCGGCCTGCGGATCACCGCCCCCGGCCACGGCCGCCAGATAGCCCCGGCGACCGTACGCGTCGACCCGCTCGCCGGACTCCACCTGGCCCGCACCCTCGGCGACCTCGGCCGCGCACTCGACACCGAGCTCGCACCCCTGGGCGAGGAGGTCGAGGGCGACGAGCAGCGCGGCGTACTCGCCATGGACGCCGAAGGACGCGTCTACAGCATCGACCACACCGGGGACTGGTACCTCGGCGCCGACGTCGACACGGCCCTCGGCACCCTGATCACGGGAACGCAGCCGACCCGACTGGTGGCGGGACCGTAGGAACCCGTCTCCGGGCGCCGACCGAGGCGACCGGAGACACGGCCGGCTACGAGGTGACCGGCAGCACCGCGCTCACCCGGAACCCGCCCGCGTCCGTCGGGCCCGACACGAAGACGCCGCCCAGCGCCGTCACCCGCTCCCGCATGCCCAGCAGGCCGTTGCCGCCGCTCGGCAGATGGGCGTCGGCCGCGGCGGCGTCCGACGGGCCGTTCTCGACCTGCATGGCGACCTCCGCCTCGCGATGCGCGAGACGTACGACAACCTTGGCGCCCGCCGCGTGCTTGTGGACGTTCGTCAGGGCCTCCTGGACCACCCGGTACGCCGTCTGCTCGACATCCGCACCGTACGGGCGGGCCTCACCCATCACCACGAAGTCCACGACCGCGCCCGCCAACCGCGACTGCTCCACCAGATCGGGCAGCGCGTCCAGACACGGCCCACCGTCCTGCGCGGCCGCCTCCGCCGCGGCGGCAGCGGCCCGGCCCACCGCGGCGAGCGGCGCGGCCACAGGGGCCGCCGGACTCGCCGGGGACTCCTCGCGCAACACCCCCAGCATCTCCCGCAGCTCCGTCAACGCCTGCCGGCCCATGTCCCCCACCAGCGCCGCGTTGCGCACCGCCTTCTGCGGATCCTTCAACGCCACCGCCTGCAACGCCGCCGCGTGCACCACCATCAACGACACCCGGTGCGCCACCACGTCGTGCATCTCCCGCGCGATCCGCGTCCGCTCCTCCTGACGCGCCCACTGCGCCCGCTGCTCCGCCCGGTCCGCGAGCAGCGACAACTCCTGCTCCAGACTGTCCGCGCGCTCCCGCAGCGACTCCATCAGCCGCCGCCGCGCGCCTATGTAGAGGCCGAACAGCAACGGCGGGGCGTTCAGCCCGAGCGTCATGAACAACGACACCGTCGGCACGTACCAGCCGCTCGGATCGAGGTCCGGCGTCCCGGCGTCGGCCTGCGCCACCTCCGCGCGCATCCGCACCACGGTCACGATGTAGACGGCGACGGTCGACATCCCGGCGAGGGCCGCGGTGAAACGACGGGGCACGTCGGAGGCGGCCAGCGAGTACAGGCCGACGATGCCCATCAGATAGCCCATCTCGGCGGGCGTGGTCGCGATCGAGACGAGCACCACGGTGATCGGCCACCGGCGCCGCACCAGCAGCACGGACCCGACCATCAGCCCGAACAGCACCCCCACGGGCACCGGCAACGACGCCTTCTGCGCGAACCCGACCCCTTCGAGCCCGCACTCCAGCGCGGACACCACGGCCAGCCCGACGTCCAGCACGACGCTGCGCCGCTTCCCCCACCACCACCAGGTACGCGACACCACCGCGTCCTGGTCTGCCCCCGTTGCGGTCATGCCACCCACCCTACGGGCGCGAGCCACCGATTTTCCCGCCTCTGACCGGCCGCGGAGTGGCACCCGTCAACGCGCACGCACACCCGTCCCTCGAACCCATGAATCGACTGGGTTTTCGACCCGGACGTCCGCATTCCGGACGACGGTGTCCGCATGACACCCGAAACGAGTCGCTACGCCGACTTCGAAGGCCTGCGCCGCCAGGCCGTCGCCCTCCGCCGCGAGGGCCACAGCCTCCGCCAGATCCGCGACCGCCTGCAGGTCTACAACAACGACCTCCTCCACAGGCTGGTGAAGGGCGAGCCCCCACCGGAGTGGACCAAGCGCCCCAGGGCCAAGGACGACCTCCGCGGCCGGGCACGCGAGCTGCGACTGGAAGGCAGGACGTACGACCAGATCCAGGTCGAGCTGGGCTGCTCGAAGAGCTCGATCTCACTGTGGGTACGGGACCTTCCGAAGCCGGAGCGCCGCGATCCGACCGAGCAGGCGAAGATCGCCGCGCAGAAGCGCTGGGAGCACGAGTTGGCTGTGCGCGACGCGAAACGCCAGAGGACCAAGGAGGCCGCGACCCAAGAGGTCGGCACCATGACCGACCGCGAACTCCTGCTCGCCGGGGCGGCCCTCTACTGGGCGGAGGGCGCCAAGGACAAGCCGTACTCACGCCGAGAGAACGTCCTGTTCGTGAACAGCGACCCCGGCGTCATCCGTGTCTATCTGGCCTGGCTGCGTCTCCTGGGGATCGAACCGCAGCGGCTGACATTCCGGGTCATGATCCACGCAACGGCTGACGTCGAGGGCGCGAGGCGCTACTGGGCCGATCTGGTCGGCGTCGACCCGACCACGTTCCAGAAGACCACGATCAAGAACCACAACCCGAAAACGGTCCGGAAGAACGTCGGCCCCGAGTATCGGGGGTGTCTCGTCATCCGCGTCGCGCAAGGCGCCGAGTTGTACCGTCGCATCGAAGGCTGGTGGTGCGGCATAGTAGGGGCGGTCGACTCGATCAGCAGGGCATGATGTCCGATTTGGTCGACTTAGCTATCCCCTGTGGTGTAATCGGCAGCACTGGGACCTTTGGAGTCCTATGTCCGGGTTCGAGTCCTGGCAGGGGAGCCAGTCGACACGGGCCCCGACCTCTCAGGTCGGGGCCCTTCCTCATACCCCGCCCAGTACCCCCCGGTATCCTTCGGAAGTCCACCACCCGAAGCCGAAGGGCATTCCCGTGAGCGCCAACCGCCCGGCCGCCGTCGTCGTCCTCGCTGCGGGTGAGGGCACCCGCATGAAGTCCAAGACCCCCAAGGTGCTGCACGAGATCGCCGGGCGGTCGCTCGTCGGGCATGTCGTGGCCGCCGCGCGTGAGCTGGAGCCCGAGGACCTGGTCGTGGTCGTGGGGCATGCGCGGGAGCAGGTGACCGCTCATCTCGACGCGCAGTACGCCGGGACGCGGACCGCCGTGCAGGAGGAGCAGAACGGGACCGGGCACGCGGTGCGGACCGCGCTCGGGGAGCTCGGGCGGGCGCCCGAGGGGACCGTGGTCGTGGTGTGCGGCGACACGCCGCTGCTGTCCGGCGAGACGCTGAAGGCGCTGGCGGCGACGCACGCGGCGGACGGCAACGCCGTCACCGTGCTGACGGCCGAGGTGCCGGACTCCACCGGCTACGGCCGGATCGTGCGCGACCCGGCGACGGGTGCCGTGACGGAGATCGTGGAGCACAAGGACGCGACGGACGAGCAGCGGGCGATCCGGGAGATCAACTCCGGGGTGTTCGCGTTCGACGGGCAGCTGCTCGCGGACGCGCTCGGCAAGGTGCGGACGGACAACAGTCAGGGCGAGGAGTACCTGACGGACGTGCTGTCGATTCTTCGTGAGGCGGGGCACCGGGTGGGTGCGTCGGTGGCCGGCGATCACCGGGAGATCCTGGGGATCAACAACCGGGTGCAGCTGGCCGAGGCCCGTACTCTCCTGAACCGGCGCCTGCTGGAGCGCGCGATGCTCGCGGGTGTGACGGTGGTGGACCCGGCGTCGACGTTCGTCGACGTGACGGTGACCTTCGAGGCGGACGCGACCGTCCTGCCGAACACGATCCTGCTGGGCGCCACGCACATCGCGGAGGACGCGGTGGTGGGTCCGAACTCGCGTCTGAAGGACACGACGGTCGACAAGGGCGCCCGGGTGGACAACACGGTGGCGGACTCGGCGCGCGTCGGCGCGGGCGCGAGTGTCGGCCCGTACGCGTATCTGCGTCCGGGGACGGACCTGGGTGCGAAGTCCAAGGCGGGTACGTACGTCGAGATGAAGAACGCGACGATCGGCGAGGGCACGAAGGTCCCCCATCTGTCGTACGTCGGTGACGCGACGATCGGCGAGTACTCGAACATCGGTGCGGCGAGCGTGTTCGTCAACTACGACGGCGAGGCGAAGCACCACACGACGATCGGGTCCCACTGCCGGACCGGTTCGGACAACATGTTTGTGGCACCCATCACGATCGGGGACGGCGCGTACACCGCCGCCGGCTCCGTGATCACGAAGGATGTGCCGCCCGGTTCGCTGGCCGTCGCCCGTGGCCAGCAGCGGAATATCGAGGGTTGGGTGGCCCGCAAGCGCCCCGGCAGTGCCGCCGCGCAGGCCGCTCAGGCCGCATCCGAGATGTCCGCCGGCGAAAGCTGACCGGAAACGAGTACGCCGAACTCGGCGTACCGTGATACGTGCACACAAATTCGGCTGGCTCGCACACGCGCACGGGAGCGCGGGGAATCGCTGCCAGATAACCGTCGAGGAGACAGTGCTGTGACCGGGATCAAGACGACCGGCGAGAAGAAGCTGATGCTCTTCTCCGGCCGCGCCCACCCCGAGCTGGCCGAGGAGGTCGCGCACCAGCTGGGTGTCGGCATCGTGCCGACCAAGGCTTTCGACTTCGCCAATGGTGAGATCTACGTCCGCTTCCAGGAGTCGGCGCGTGGCGCGGACTGCTTCCTGATCCAGAGCCACACGGCTCCGATCAACAAGTGGATCATGGAGCAGCTGATCATGATCGATGCTCTGAAGCGGGCCTCGGCCCGGAGCATCACCGTGATCATCCCGTCCTACGGCTACGCCCGTCAGGACAAGAAGCACCGCGGTCGTGAGCCGATCTCGGCCCGTCTGGTCGCCGACCTGCTGAAGACGGCGGGCGCGGACCGGATCCTCACCGTGGACCTGCACACGGACCAGATCCAGGGCTTCTTCGACGGCCCGGTGGACCACCTGTCGGCCCTGCCGGTCCTCGCGGACTACGTGGGTGCCAAGGTCGACCGCGAGAAGCTGACGATCGTCTCCCCGGACGCCGGCCGCGTGCGCGTGGCGGACCGCTGGTGCGACCGTCTGGACGCGCCGCTGGCGATCGTGCACAAGCGCCGTGACAAGGACGTCGCCAACCAGGTGACCGTCCACGAGGTCGTCGGTGACGTGAAGGGCCGTGTCTGTGTCCTGGTGGACGACATGGTCGACACCGCGGGCACGATCTGCGCGGCCGCGGACGCGCTGTTCGCGCACGGCGCCGAGGACGTCATCGTGACGGCCACGCACGGCATCCTGTCCGGCCCGGCGGCGGACCGCCTGAAGAACTCCAAGGTCAGCGAGTTCGTGTTCACGGACACGCTGCCGGACCCGAGCTCGCTGGAGCTCGACAAGATCACGGTGCTGTCGATCGCGCCGACGATCGCGCGCGCGGTGCGCGAGGTGTTCGAGGACGGCTCGGTGACGAGCCTGTTCGAGGAGCACTGAGACTTCCGGTAGATCCGGCAGCTCTGACAGATCTTCCAGAACCGACACAAGGGCCGGTCTGCACCGTACCCGTAGGGAGCAGACGGGCCTTTCCCGTTCCCTCGGCCCGTTCCCTCG